>NZ_JBHZDA010000008.1:31799-127456 GCF_042755665.1 Streptomyces sp. NPDC059142 | reverse complement strand
CGCGTAATTCCCCTGCCCGGCCGTCAGAACCAGACCACCGGCCGACGAGAACAGCACAAACGCAGCCAGATCCAACCCGGCAGTCGCCTCATGCAACCACCAAGCCGCATCCGCCTTCGGACCCAGCACCCCGTCCAACCGCTCCACCGACAACGACCCGATCAGACCGTTGTCCCCCACACCAGCAGCGTGCACCACCGCCAGCAGACCACGACCCGACACCAACGAACCCACGAGACCCTGAACGGCATCCCGGTCCGACATGTCACAGGCGAGCACCTCCACGGAGGCGCCCAAGTCCACGAGTGACTGGGCCAGTTCTTCGGCGCCGGGGGCGTCCGGGCCACGACGGGAGGTCAGCACCAGATCACGGACACCACGCTCCGCCACCAGGTACCGGGCCACCACCGCACCCAGACCACCCGTACCACCCGTGATCAGCACAGCACCATCACCGTCGAACGACGCCACCACATCACCCGCATCCGGCAGACGCGTCAACCTCGGCACCAACACCGCACCGCCACGCACCGCGACCTCGGACTCACCCGACACCACAGCCGCCACCGCACGACCCACCGCACCCGACGCACCATCCACGTCCACGTCCACCAGGGCGAACCGCCCCGGATTCTCCGCAGACGCCGCACGCACCAGACCCCACACCGGAGCCGACACCACATCCACCACACCATCAACGGCCACCGCACCCCGCGTCACCACCACCAGACGCGAACCCGCAAACCGCTCCTCCGACACCCACCGCTGCACCACACCAAGCACCCGGTCCAACACCGACCGCACACCCACCGGAACATCAACTCCGGCTTCAGCAACGACATCCAGCACCACCACACCCGGTACCTCGGACGCAGAATCCGCCACCTCGGACCAGTCGGCCCTGTCCGTGTCCGTCGAAGCGACCGAAGCGACCGGTACCCATTCGGTGCCGTAGAGCGCGCCCGAACCACCGGAGCCGGCACCGAGCTGGTCGGCGGAGAGCGTACGGCTCGCGATGGAACCGACGGTCAGGACAGGGGCGCCGGTCACATCGGCGAGGGAGAGGGAGACGGCACGGCCGTCCAGCTTCCCGACGCGGACCCGGACGGCGGCGGCGCCGACCGCGTGCAGGCAGACATCGTTCCAGGCGAACGGTACGGCCGTCTCGGCGTCGTCGTCGTTGAGGATTCCGGCGTGCATGGACGCGTCCAGCAGCGCCGGGTGCAGACCGAACCGACCCGCCTCACCGGCCGCCTCCTCCGGAAGCGCCACCTCGGCGAAAAGCTCCTCACCACGACGCCACGCAGCACGCAACCCCTGGAACACCGGACCGTAACCGTAACCACGGCTCTCGAAGACGCCGTACGCGTCCTCCACCGGCACCACCTCAGCACCTGCCGGAGGCCACTCCACCAACTCGAACCCGGCCGCGACAGCCGCCTCGGCCAGGAAGCCGGAGGCGTGGGTCGTCCACGGCGCGTCCGACTCGCCCTCGGGCCTGGAGTAGACCGCGACCGTACGGCGGTCGTCGCTCTGCGGGCCCGCGACCACCCGCACCTGGAGCCCGCCGTCCTCAGGCAGCACCAGCGGTGCTGCGAGGGTCAGTTCCTCCACGGTGGCGCATCCGACCGCGTCGCCCGCGGCGAGGGCCAGTTCCACCAGGCCGGTGCCGGGGAGCAGTACGCGGCCGAGGACCACATGGTCGGCGAGCCACGGCTGCGCCTCCACCGACAACCTGCCCGTCAGCACCACACCACCCGAATCCGGCAGCGACACCACCGCACCCAGCAGCGGATGGTCCGCCGCATCGACGCCGGCAGACCTCGGGTCGGCCGCCGCACCTGCGGTGACCTGGGGCCAGTAGCGCCGACGCTGGAAGGCGTACGTCGGCAGGTCGACGGCGCGTGCGCCCGTACCGGCGAAGAAGCCGGCCCAGTCGACCGCCGCTCCCGCGACATGGAGCCGCCCGAGGGCGGCCAGCGCGGTGCCCTGCTCGTCGCGGTCCTTGCGGAGCAGCGGGACCAGGACGGCGTCCTCGCCCGCGCTCGCCCGCGCCATACCGCTCAGCACACCATCAGGACCCAGCTCGACGAACCGGGACACACCCTGCCCGACCAGAGCGCGAACGCCGTCGTCGAAACGGACGGCCTCACGGACATGGCTCACCCAGTACTCGGCAGAGGTCAGTTCACCGGCCTCCGCGACCCGGCCGGACACATTGGAGACCACCGGCAGCCGGGGCTCCCCGTACGACAGCCGCTCCGCCACCTCACGGAACTCAGCCAGCATCGGCTCCATCAACGGCGAGTGGAAGGCGTGCGAAACCCGCAGCCTGCTCACCCGGCGCTCCTGGTCCCGGAAGACCTCGGCGATCGCCTCGACGGCCTTCTCCGCACCCGAAATCACCACCGAGGAGGGTCCGTTGACTGCCGCGACCGACACGTCCTCGACGGTCTCCAGATGTGGCAGCACCTCCGACTCGGACGCCTCGACGGCCACCATCGCGCCGCCTTCGGGCAGCGCCTGCATCAGCCGACCCCGCGCCGCCACCAGCGCACACGCGTCGGCCAGCGAGAACACCCCGGCGACATGAGCCGCAGCGACCTCACCGATCGAATGCCCGGCCACGAACTCCGGCCGCACACCCCACGACTCCACCAGCCGGAACAGCGCCACCTCTACCGCGAACAGACCCGCCTGCGCATACGCGGTGCCGTTGAGGACCGACTCGTCCTCACCCCACACCACCTCACGCAGCGGACGCTCAAGATGCTCATCCAAGCCCGCGCACACCCCGTCGAACGCCTCGACGAAGACCGGGAAGGTGTCGTACAGCTCACGCCCCATCCCCAGCCGCTGCGAGCCCTGACCGGAGAAGAGGAACGCCGTACGACCGGTCCCGACCGTGCCCTCCACGACTCCGGCGTCCGGCAGACCCGCCGCCAGCGCGGCAAGCGCCGACTGCCGGTCCTCGCCCAGGATCACCGCACGGTGATCGAACACCGCCCGCTGCGTCGCCAACGAGAACGCCACATCCAGCCCCGAGCCGACCGAACCGCCAGCCAGGAACTCACCGAGCCGGACGGCCTGGGCACGCAGCGCCTCCTCCGAGCGACCCGACAGCACCCACGGAACAACCCCGGCAGCCGACACCGCCGGAGCGACTTCCTCGACCACCGCAAGCTCGGGCTGCTCCAGGATCACGTGCGCGTTCGTACCGCTGATACCGAACGACGACACGCCCGCACGGCGTACGCGCTCCTCCCCCGACCAGACACGCTCACCGGTCAACAGCTCCACGGACCCCGCAGACCAGTCGACATGGGAACTGGGGGCGTCGACGTGCAGGGTGCGCGGCAGCACACCGTGCCGCATCGCCATCACCATCTTGATCACCCCGGCCACACCCGCAGCAGCCTGCGTATGACCCAGATTCGACTTCACCGAACCCAGCCACAACGGCTCCTCGCCCTCGCCCCGCTGACCGTACGTGGCCAACAGCGCCTGCGCCTCGATCGGGTCACCCAGCGTCGTACCCGTACCGTGCGCCTCCACGACATCCACCTCGGACGCCGACAGACCACCACTCGCCAACGCCTGACGAATCACCCGCTGCTGCGACGGACCATTCGGCGCCGTCAGACCATTCGACGCACCATCCTGATTCACCGCCGAACCCCGCACCACCGCAAGCACCCGGTGACCATTACGCCGGGCATCCGACAGACGCTCCAGCACCACCATGCCGACACCCTCGGACCAGCCGGCCCCGTCGGCGGAGTCGGAGAATGCCTTGCAGCGGCTGTCCGGTGAGAGGGCGCCCTGGCGGGAGAACTCGATGAAGGCGGTGGGCGTGGCCATGACGGTCACACCACCGGCCACCGCGAGCGAGCACTCGCCCGACCGCAGCGCCTGCGCCGCCCAGTGCATGGCGACGAGGGACGACGAGCACGCCGTGTCCACCGTCACCGCAGGACCCTCGAAGCCGAACGTGTACGAGACGCGGCCGGACGCGATGCTGCCGGCGCTGCCGTTGCCCCGGTAGCCCTCGTACTGGTCGTCGATCAGGATGCTGCCGTAGTCGTTGTACATGACGCCCGCGAAGACGCCGGTCTGGCTGCCGCGCAGAGCCGCCGGGTCGATGCCCGACCGCTCGATCGCCTCCCACGTCGTCTCCAGCAGCAACCGCTGCTGAGCATCGGTCGCCACCGCCTCACGCGGGCTCATCCCGAAGAACTCCGGGTCGAACTCGCCTGCCTCGTGCAGGAATCCACCGGATCGGGTGTACGACGTCCCCGCCACACCCCGGTCCGCGTTGTAGATCGCCTCGATGTCCCAGCCACGGTCCGTCGGGAACTCCGAGACCGCGTCCACGCCCTCGGAGACCACCCGCCACAGGTCCTCGGGCGAGGTCACCCCGCCCGGGTAGCGGCACGCCATCCCCACGATCACGATCGGGTCGTCCACCACGGACGGCAGCGCCGACACCGGCACCGGCGTCTCGGCCTCGGTGCCGAGGACGCTGTCCAGCAGGTGGCCGGAGAGGAGTTCGGCGGTCGGGTAGTCGAAGACGACGGTCGCGGGCAGCCGCAGGCCCGTCGACTTGCCGAGGCGGTTACGCAGTTCCACCGCCGTCAACGAGTCGAAGCCCAGGTCCTGGAAGGCTCGGTTGGGGTTCACGGTCTGGGCACCGGAGTGGCCGAGCACGACCGCGATCTGGCCGCGGACCAGGTCGAGCATGGTCTCGCGGCGTTCGGTCCCACCGAGGCCGGAGAGACGTGCGGCCAGGCCGGTCGCCGTGGCGGAACCGGCTGACGCGGCGGTACGGCGGACCGGTGTCCTGATCAGACCGCTCAGCAGCGGCGGTACCTCGCCCTGTGCCCGGAAGGCAGGAAGGTCGAGGCGTACGGGGAGGACGACGGGTGCCCCGGAAGCGAGGGCGGCATCGAACAGGGCCACGCCCTGCTCCGCCGTGACCGCCGGCAGACCCGACCGCGCGATACGCCGCCGATCCGCCTCCGACAACCCCTCCGTCATCCCCGCATCCTGCGCCCACGGACCCCACACCAACGACACCGCCGGCAGACCAAGACCACGACGATGCGCCACCAAAGCGTCCAGGAACACATTCCCCGCCGCATACGCACCCTGACCCGCACTACCGAACGTCCCCGCCACCGACGAGAACACCACAAACGCGTCAAGACCCTCCGTCGCCTCATGCAGGTTCCACGCCGCATCCACCTTCGGACGCAGAACCTTCTCGACGCGCTCCGGCGTCAGCGACTCCACCATGCCGTCATCCAGCACACCCGCCGTATGCACCACCGCACGCACCGGATACCGCGACACCAACTCCGCAACCGCGGCCCCATCCGCGACATCACACGCCTCCACAGAGACACGCGCACCCAGACCCGTCAACTCCGCCGCAAAACCCTC
This sequence comes from Streptomyces sp. NPDC059142, assembly GCF_042755665.1. NCBI lineage: Bacteria > Bacillati > Actinomycetota > Actinomycetes > Kitasatosporales > Streptomycetaceae > Streptomyces > Streptomyces sp. NPDC059142. Next base: position 122,014 of record NZ_JBHZDA010000008.1, on the reverse strand, counting down.
AACACCCACAGCCGCCGGACCACTCCGACTCACCAACAACAGATCCCGCACGCCGCGTTCGGTCACGAGGTGGCGGGCCACGATCCGGCCCAGACCACCCGTACCACCGGTCACCAGCACCGTGCCGTCACGGTCCCACCGCGGGCCCGCGTCCTCACCCGGAACCACCCGGGCCAACCGCGGCACCAGCACAGCCCCCTCACGCACCACACTCTCCGGCTCACCCACCGCAAGAGCACCCAAAACCAGCCCAGCGTCCGAACCCTCCGCCACATCCAACAGACCGAAACGACCCGGATGCTCCGACACCGCAGAACGCACCAGACCCCACACCGAAGCCCCGGCCAGATCACCACCATCCACAGCACCCGACGTCACAAACACCAGACGCGACCCCGCGAACCGCTCCTCCACCAACCACGACCGCACCAGATCCAACGCCCACACCACAGCACCACGCACCGACCCGGCCACAGCCGAACCATCCACACCCGGCACCCGGACCAGCACCGAACCCGGCACCTCATCCACAACCGCCAACGCCCCAAGCCCGTCGAAACTCTCCACCGACAGACCCGCCACAGACCCACCCAGCACCGCAACCGAACCAACACCAGACCCAGACCCAGCGTCCGCCGACGCCCCCGCCGCCACCCACTCCACCCGGAACAACGCATCACGGGTGGGCGTGCCGAGTTGGTCCGCGGCCAGCGGGCGCACGGTCAGGGAGTTCACGGAGGCGACAGGTGCTCCGGCGGGGTCCGCCAGTTCGAGGTTCATGGTGCCGTCGGCGTCCCGGGTGAGCCGGGCCCGCAGGGCGGTGGCGCCGGACGCGTGCAGGCTGACGCCCTCCCAGGAGAACGGCACCCCGCCCCGGCCGTCGGCGTGGATCGCGAAGGCGTGCAGCGCGGCGTCGAACAGGGCAGGGTGCAGGCCGAAGGAACCGCCGTCCGTCTCGTCGTCGAGGGCGATCTCGGCGAACAGGACCTCGCCCTGGCGCCAGGCGGCCCGCAGTCCGCGGAAAGCGGGGCCGTAGGAGAATCCTGCTTCGGCGAGCCGGTCGTAGCACTCCGTCACGTCGACCGTTGTCGCGTTCTTCGGCGGCCAGACCGAGGCGTCGAAGTCCGTGGGTACGGCGGTCCCGGCTGCCAGGACGCCGAGGGCGTGGACGGTCCACGGGGTGTGGCTGTCGTCGTCCTCGGGGCGGGCGTGCACCGCGAGGGAGCACCGGCCGTCCTCGTCCGGCGTGCCCACACGCACCTGCACCTGGAGGCCGCCTCGTTCGGGCAGCACCAGGGGCGCGGCGAGGGTCAGTTCCTCGACGGTGCCGCAGCCCACTTCGTCGGCCGCTCGTACGGCCATCTCCAGCAGGGCGGTGCCCGGCACCAGGACAGTGCCCTGGACGACGTGGTCGGCGAGCCACGGGTGCGACTGCGTCGACAGGCGGCCGGTGAGCACCGTGCCGTCCGTGCCGTCGGCGCCGGCGAGGTCGGTGGCCGCGCCGAGCAGCGGATGCCCGGCCGCGCCGAGCCCGGCGAAGCGCACGTCCCCGGCGCGGGTGGATGTGGCCGTGGGCCAGTAGCGCCGGCGCTGGAAGGCGTACGTCGGCAGATCGACGGCGCGTGCGCCCGTACCGGCGAAGAAGGCGTCCCAGCGGACGTTCACGCCCGCCGTGTGGAGCCGGCCGAGCGCGGCCAGCGCCGTGGGCTCCTCGTCGCGGTCCTTGCGGAGCAGCGGGACCAGGACTGCGTCCTCGCCCGCGCTCGCCCGCGCCATACCGCTCAGCACACCGTCGGGGCCCAGCTCGACGAACCGGGACACACCCTGCTCCGCGAGGGCGCGAACGCCGTCGTCGAAACGGACGGCCTCACGGACATGGGTCACCCAGTACTCGGGCTCCTCCACCTGTCCGGGCTCCGCCGGTGCGCCGCTCACGTTGGAGATCACGGGGATACGGGGCGCCGCGAAGGACAGTCCCTCGACCACCGCGCGGAACGCTTCGAGCATCGGCTCCATCAGCGGGGAGTGGAAGGCGTGCGAGACCCGCAGCCTGCTCACCCGGCGCTCCTGGTCCCGGAAGACCTCGGCGATCGACTCGACGGCCTCTTCCGAGCCCGAAATCACCACCGAGGAGGGACCGTTGACGGCGGCGATGGACACGTTCCGGGTGAGGTACGGAAGTACCTCAGCGACGGTGGCCTCGATCGCTGTCATCGCGCCACCTTCGGGCAGCGCCTGCATCAGCCGACCCCGCGCCGCCACCAGCGCACACGCGTCGGCCAGCGAGAACACCCCGGCGACGTGAGCAGCGGCGACCTCACCGATCGAATGCCCGGCCACGAACTCAGGCCGCACACCCCACGACTCCACCAGCCGGTACAGCGCCACCTCCACCGCGAACAGACCCGCCTGGGCGTACACGGTCCGGTTCAGCAGCTCGGCGTCCTCACCCCACACCACGTCACGGATCGAGCGGTCGAGATGCCCGTCCAGACCCGCGCACACCGCGTCGAACGCCTCCGCGAACACCGGGAACCGCGCATACAGCTCACGCCCCATCCCCAGCCGCTGCGAGCCCTGACCGGAGAAGAGGAACGCCGTACGACCGGTCCCGACCGTGCCTTCCACGACTCCGGCGTCCGGCAGACCCGCCGCCAGCGCGGCAAGCGCCGACTGCCGGTCCTCGCCCAGGATCACCGCACGGTGTTCGAACACCGCCCGCTGCGTCGCCAACGAGAACGCCACATCCAGCGCCGAGCCGACCGAATCACCGGCCAGGAACTCACCGAGCCGGACGGCCTGGGCGCGCAGCGCCTCTTCCGAGCGACCCGAGAGCACCCACGGAACAACCCCGGCAGCCGACACCGCCGGAGCGACTTCCTCGACCACGGCAGGCTCGGGCTGCTCCAGGATCACGTGCGCGTTCGTACCGCTGATGCCGAACGACGACACGCCCGCCCTACGGACGCGCTCCTCCCCCGACCAGACACGCTCACCGGTCAACAGCTCCACCGAACCGACCGACCAGTCGACATGGGAACTGGGGGCGTCGACGTGCAGGGTGCGGGGCAGCACACCGTGCCGCATCGCCATCACCATCTTGATCACGCCGGCCACACCAGCAGCAGCCTGCGTGTGACCGATGTTCGACTTGACCGATCCGAGCAGCAGCGGCTGGTCCCCGTCGCGGCCCTGTCCGTACGTGGCCAGGAGCGCCTGCGCCTCGATCGGGTCACCCAGAGTGGTGCCCGTGCCGTGGGCCTCCACCACGTCGACCTCGGACGCCGACAGGCCACCACTCGCCAACGCCTGACGGATCACCCGCTGCTGGGAAGGACCGTTCGGCGCCGTCAGACCGTTCGACGCACCATCCTGGTTCACCGCCGAACCCCGCACGACAGCGAGCACCCGGTGACCGTTGCGCCGGGCATCCGACAGACGCTCCAGCACCACCATGCCGACACCCTCGGACCAGCCGACACCCTCGGCCCCGTCCGCGAAGGAATGGCACCGGCCGTCCGGCGAGAGACCGCCCTGCCGGGAGAACTCCACGAACGTCGTCGGCGTCGACATCACCGTCACACCACCGGCCACGGCCAGCGAGCACTCACCCGACCGCAACGCCTGTGCTGCCCAGTGCATGGCGACGAGGGACGACGAGCACGCCGTGTCCACCGTCACCGCGGGGCCCTCGAAGCCGAACGTGTAGGAAACCCGGCCCGAGGCCACGCTTCCGGCGCTTCCACTGCCCTGGTAGCCCTCGAACTCGGGCCCGGCGAGCAGGTTGGCGTAGTCGTGGTACATGACGCCCGCGAAGACGCCGGTCTGGCTGCCGCGCAGAGCTGCCGGGTCGATGCCCGACCGCTCGATCGCCTCCCACGTCGTCTCCAGCAGCAACCGCTGCTGAGCATCGGTCGTCAGCGCCTCGCGCGGGCTCATCCCGAAGAACTCCGGGTCGAACTCGGGCGCGTCGTGAAGGAATCCGCCCGACCGCGTGTACGACGTTCCCGCGACCCCGCGATCCGGGTTGTAGAGCCCGTCGACGTCCCAGCCGCGATCGGACGGGAACGCGGAAACCGTGTCCACGCCTTCGGAGACGACCCGCCACAGGTCTTCCGGCGAGGCCACCCCACCCGGGTAGCGGCACGCCATCCCCACAATGACCACCGGGTCGTCCGCTACGGACGGCAGCGCCGACACCGGGACGACCACCGCCGGCTCGACCACACCGAACAGCTCATCCAGCAGATACCCCACCAGCGCGTTCGCCGTCGGATAGTCGAAAACAACCGTCGCGGGCAGCCGCAGACCCGTCGACTTGCCGAGGCGGTTACGCAGCTCCACCGCCGTCAACGAATCAAAACCCAGGTCCTGGAACGCCCGCGCCGGATCAACCGTCTGCGCCCCCGCATGACCCAGCACCACAGCAATCTGCCCACGCACCAGATCGAGCAGCACCTCACGCCGCTCCTCAGCCCCCAACACCTCCAAACGCTGCACCAGACCCGCCGTCGCCGCCGACCCACCCGCCGCCGAACGGCGCTTGCGGGTGCGGACGAGTCCACGCAGCAGGTTCGGGATGTCGTCCTGGGCGCGCAGCGCGGGGAGGTCGAGGCGTACGGGGAGGACGACGGGTGCCCCGGAAGCGAGGGCGGCATCGAACAGGGCCACACCCTGCTCCGCCGTGACCGCCGGCAGACCCGACCGCGCGATACGCCGCCGATCCGCCTCCGACAACCCCTCCGTCATCCCCGCATCCTGCGCCCACGGACCCCACACCAACGACACCGCCGGCAGACCAAGACCACGACGATGCGCCACCAAAGCGTCCAGGAACACATTCCCCGCCGCATACGCACCCTGACCCGCACTACCGAACGTCCCCGCCACCGACGAGAACACCACAAACGCGTCAAGACCCTCCGTCGCCTCATGCAGGTTCCACGCCGCATCCACCTTCGGACGCAGGACCTTCTCGACGCGCTCCGGCGTCAGCGACTCCACCATGCCGTCATCCAGCACACCCGCCGTATGCACCACCGCACGCACCGGATACCGCGACACCAACTCCGCAACCGCGGCCCCATCCGCGACATCACACGCCTCCACAGAGACACGCGCACCCAGACCCGTCAACTCCGCCGCAAAACCCTCAACACCCACAGCCGCCGGACCACTCCGACTCACCAACAACAGATCCCGCACACCACGCTCGACCACCAGATGCCGAGCCACAATCCGACCCAGACCACCCGTACCACCGGTCACCAGCACCGTGCCGTCGGCGCCGAATCCGGGCGAGGCCGAGTCGGCTGCCGGAAGCGTCCGGGTCAGCCTCGGGACCCGTACCTCTCCGTCCCGCAGGGCGGTCTCCGGCTCGCCCGCGGAGAGGGCTGCGAGCAGCGTCGTACCGTCCGTACCGTTCTCGATGTCCAGCAGGCCGAACCGGCCGGGGTGTTCCAGTGAGGCGGAGCGCGCCAGGCCCTGTACGGGGGCCGCGGTCAGTCCGTGGGCGCCCTTCTCGGTGCGCGTGACGAACACCAGGCGGGAGTCCGCGAAGCGCTCCTCCGTCAGCCAGGAACGCACCAGCTCCAGTGCCCAGTTCGCGGCATCGTGCACGTCACGGATCACTTCGGTGCCGTCGCCGTCGGGGACCGCGGCCAGGACGACCTCCGGCGTCTCCTCGGCTGCCGCCAGTGATTCCAGGTTGTCGTAGCGGGTGAATCCGTCGATGCCCGCGCCCAGTACGGCCACCGCGCCGGGACCGGCGGCCGGGGCCGCCGGGACCCAGTCCACGCGGTAGAGCGGCTGGGAGGCGGCGTCGGCGGTACGGGCACCGGCACCGGCAACCCGGACGGTCAGGGACTCCACCGACGCGACGGGCGCGCCGGTCGGGTCGGCCAGGTGCACACCCAGGGTGTCGTCGCCCGTCCGGGTGAGCCGGACCCGGAGTACCGACGCGCCGGACGCGTGCAGCGACACGCCCTCCCAGACGAACGGCACCCCACCCGGGGCATCCTCGTCACCGAAGGCGAAGGAGGCGTGCAGGGCCGCGTCGAAGAGGGCCGGGTGCAGCCCGTAGGGCGTGCCGTCGACGCCGTCGGGCAGGGCGACCTCGGCGAAGACCTCGTCGCCCCGCCGCCAGGCGGCCCGCAGGCCCTGGAACACGGGGCCGTAGCGGAGACCGGCGCCGGCAAGGTGCTCGTAGCAGTCCGTCACGTCGACCGGGGACGCGTCCCGCGGCGGCCACACCGAGGCGTCGAAGTCCGTGGGAGCGGCGGCCGGGGCGAGGGTGCCCTCCGCGTGTACGTTCCAGGACTGCGGTTCGCCGTCGGCGCTGTCCCTGGAGTGGATCGCGACCCTGCGACGCCCGGAGTCGTCGGGCGCGCCGACGCTCACCTGGATACGTACGGCGCCGCGCTCGGGCAGCACCAGCGGTGCGGCCAGGGTGAGTTCCTCGACGGCTTCGCAGCCCACTTCGTCCCCGGCACGGACCGCGAGTTCCAGCAGCGCGGTGCCCGGGACCAGGACGGAGCCCTGGACGACGTGGTCGGCGAGCCAGGGGTGCGACTGCGTCGACAGGCGGCCGGTGAGGACCAGCCCGTCGGAGCCGGCCAGTTCGACGGCCGCGCCGAGCAGCGGATGCCCGGCCGCGCCGAGTCCGGCCAGATTCATGTCACCGGTGCCGGCGACCGTTCCGATGGGCCAGAAGTACTCGTGCTGGAAGGCGTACGTGGGCAGGTCGACCGCCCGGCCTCCGGTGCCGTCGAGCACGGTGGCCCAGTCGGCGGCGATTCCGCGAACGTGGAGCTGGGCGAGGGCCGTCAGGACGACGGTGATCTCCTCACGGTCCTTGCGGAGCAGCGGAACCAGAACCGCGTCCTCGCCCGCGCTCGCCCGCGCCATACCGCTCAGCACACCATCAGGACCCAGCTCGACGAACCGGGACACACCCTGCTCCGCCAGAGCGCGAACGCCGTCGTCGAAACGGACCGCCTCACGGACATGGCTCACCCAGTACTCGGGGGACGTCAGTTCACCGGCCTCCGCGATCCGACCGGACACATTGGAGACCACCGGCAGCCGGGGCTCCCCGTACGACAGCCCCGCCACGACCTCACGGAACGCTTCGAGCATCGGCTCCATCAACGGCGAATGGAAGGCGTGCGAAACCCGCAGCCTGCTCACCCGACGACCCTGCTCACGGAAGACCGCGGCGATCGCCTCGACTTCGCTCTCCACACCGGAAATGACCACGGAGGAAGGTCCGTTGACCGCGGCGACCGACACACCCTGGACCGACTCCAGATGCGGCAGCACCTCCGACTCGGACGCCTCGACGGCCACCATCGCGCCACCTTCGGGCAGCGCCTGCATCAGCCGACCCCGTGCGACGACGAGGGCACACGCGTCGGCCAGCGAGAACACCCCGGCGACATGAGCCGCAGCGACCTCACCGATCGAGTGACCGGCCACGAACTCCGGCCGCACACCCCACGACTCCACCAGCCGGAACAGCGCCACCTCTACCGCGAACAGCCCCGCCTGGGCATACGCGGTGCCGTTGAGGACCGACTCGTCCTCACCCCACACCACCTCACGCAGCGGACGCTCAAGATGCTCGTCCAAGCCCGCGCACACCGCGTCGAACGCCTCCGCGAACACCGGGAACCGCGCATACAGCTCACGCCCCATCCCCAGCCGCTGCGAGCCCTGACCGGAGAAGAGGAACGCCGTACGACCGGGCTCGTTCCCGCCGACGACGGCCGCCGGGTCGGGCTCGCCCACGCAGACGGCGGCCAGGCCGCGTATGGCGGTCTCGCGGTCGTCCGTCAGGATCACCGCGCGGTGGTCGAAGAGCGAGCGCTGCGTGGCGAGGGAGAGGGCCACGTCCACCGGGCGGAGTCCGGGGTCGGCCTCGATCTGGGCGAGCAGGCGGGCGGCCTGGGCGCGCAGCGCCTCCTCCGTGCGTCCCGACAGCACCCAGGGCACGATCCCGGGGGCCAGAGAGGCGACGCCTTCTCCCGTGCCGGTCACCTCGACCACGGCAGGCTCGGGCTGCTCCAGGATCACGTGTGCGTTCGTACCGCTGATGCCGAACGACGACACGCCCGCCCTACGGACGCGCTCCTCCCCCGACCAGACACGCTCACCGGTCAACAGCTCCACGGACCCCGCAGACCAGTCGACGTGCGAGCTGGGGGCGTCGACGTGCAGGGTGCGGGGCAGCACACCGTGCCGCATCGCCATCACCATCTTGATCACGCCGGCCACACCCGCAGCAGCCTGCGTGTGACCCAGGTTCGACTTCACCGAACCCAGCCACAACGGCTCCTCGCCCTCGCCCCGCTGACCGTACGTGGCCAGCAGCGCCTGCGCCTCGATCGGGTCACCCAGCGTCGTACCCGTACCATGCGCCTCCACGACATCCACCTCGGACGCCGACAGACCACCACTCGCCAACGCCTGACGAATCACCCGCTGCTGCGACGGACCATTCGGCGCCGTCAGACCATTCGACGCACCATCCTGATTCACCGCCGAACCCCGCACCACCGCAAGCACCCGGTGACCATTGCGCCGGGCATCCGACAGACGCTCCAGCACCACCATCCCCACACCCTCGGACCAGCCGACACCATCGGCCGCGTCCGCGAAGGAACGGCACCGGCCGTCCGACGACAGACCACCCTGCCGGGAGAACTCCACGAACGTCGTCGGCGTCGACATCACCGTCACACCACCGGCCACGGCCAGCGAGCACTCACCCGACCGCAGCGCCTGCGCCGCCCAGTGGAGCGCCACCAGCGACGACGAGCACGCCGTGTCCACCGTCACCGCCGGGCCCTCGAAGCCGAACGTGTAGGAGACGCGGCCGGACGCGATGCTGGGTGCGCTGCCGTTGCTGCGGAAGCCCTCGTACTGTTCGTCGGCGAGCAGGTTGCCGTAGTCGTTGTACATGACGCCCGCGAAGACGCCGGTCTGGCTGCCGCGCAGCGAGACGGGGTCGATGCCCGACCGCTCGACGGCCTCCCACGTCGTCTCCAGCAGCAACCGCTGCTGGGCGTCCGTGGCCGCCGCCTCGCGCGGGCTCATGCCGAAGAATTCCGGGTCGAAGGCGCCTGCCTCGTGCAGGAAGCCTCCGGTCTTGGTGTACGTGGTGCCGGACGCCTCACGGTCCGGGTTGTAGAGGGCGTCGACGTCCCAGCCTCGGTTCACCGGGAACTCCGAGACCGCGTCGGCGCCTTCGGAGACGACCCGCCACAGGTCTTCCGGCGAGGCCACCCCACCCGGGTAGCGGCACGCCATCCCCACGATCACGATCGGATCGTCCGCTACGGACGGCAGCGCCGACACCGGGACAACGGCCGCCGACTCGACCACACCGAACAGCTCATCCAGCAGATACCCCACCAGCGCGTTCGCCGTCGGATAGTCGAAGACGACAGTCGCGGGCAGCCGCAGACCCGTCGACTTACCCAGACGATTACGCAGCTCCACCGCCGTCAACGAGTCGAAGCCCAGGTCCTGGAACGCCCGCGCCGGATCAACCGTCTGCGCCCCCGCATGACCCAGCACCACAGCAATCTGCCCACGCACCAGATCGAGCAGCACCTCACGCCGCTCCTCAGCCCCCAACACCTCCAAACGCTGCACCAGACCCGCCGTCGCCGCCGACCCACCCGCCGCCGAACGCCTGGTCCTGCGGCGGACCAGGCCGCGCATCATCGTGTGCGGGTCCGTCTGCTCGCGCAGTGCCGCGAGGTCGAGACGTACCGGGAGGACGACCGGCTGGTCGGCCGTGAGGGCGGCGTCGAAGAGGGCCACGCCCTGCTCGGGCGTGAGTTCCGGCAGCCCGGCGCGGGCGATGCGGTGGACGTCCGTACCGGAGAGGGTGCCGATCATGCCGGCGTCCTGTGTCCACGGGCCCCAGGCCAGGGAGGTGGCGGGCAGTCCGAGGGTACGGCGGTGGTGGGCGAGGGCGTCGAGGAAGGTGTTCCCGGCGGCGTAGTTGGCCTGGCCGGGGCCGCCGAGGATGCCCGACATGGAGGAGAAGAGGACGAAGGCGTCGAGGTCGAGGTGTTCCGTCGCCCGGTGGAGGTTCCAGGCCGCGTCCACCTTGGGCCGCAGGACCTTCTCGACGCGCTCCGGCGTCAGCGACTCCACCGTGCCGTCGGCCAGCACACCCGCCGAGTGCACGACCGCGCGCACCGGATACCGCGACACCAGCTCCGCGAGAGCGGCGGCGTCCGCGACATCGCACGCCTCCACCGCGACACGCGCACCGGTCTCAGCCAGTTCCGCGACCAGTTCCTCCACGCCCTCGGCGGCTCCACCGGTCCGGCTCACCAGCAGCATGTCCCGCACGCCGCGTTCGGTCACCAGATGCCGAGCCACAATCCGGCCCAGACCACCCGTACCACCGGTCACCAGCACCGTGCCGTCACGGTCCCACCGCGGGCCCGCGTCCTCACCCGGAACCACCCGGGCCAACCGCGGCACCAGCACAGCACCCTCACGCACCACACTCTCCGGCTCACCCACCGCAAGAGCACCCAGAACCAGCCCAGCGTCCGAACCCTCCGCCACATCCAACAGACCGAAACGACCCGGATGCTCCGACACCGCAGAACGCACCAGACCCCACACCGAAGCCCCGGCCAGATCACCACCATCCACCGCACCCGACGTCACAAACACCAGACGCGACCCCGCGAACCGCTCCTCCACCAACCACGACCGCACCAGATCCAACGCCCACACCGCAGCACCACGCACCGACCCGGCAACAGCCGAACCATCCACACCCGGCACCCGGACCAGCACCGACCCCGGCACCTCATCCACAACCGCCAACGCCCCAAGCCCGTCGAAACTCTCAACCGACAGACCCGCCACAGACCCACCCAGCACCGCAACCGAACCAGCACCAGACCCAGACCCAGCATCCGCCGACGCCCCCGCCGCCACCCACTCCACCCGGAACAACGCATCACGGGTCAGCGCGTCCACGCCGGTCGCGTCGGTGGCGACCGCGCGCAGCACCAGGTTCTCGATACTGGCGACGGGCGCACCGGTGGCGTCGGCAACGGCGACCGTCGCGGACTCGTCGCCGGTGCGGGTCATGCGGACCCGTACGGCGCGGGCTCCGGAGGCGTGCAGGCACACCCCTTCCCAGTGGAACGGGACCACGCCCCGGGCCAGCCCGCCGAGGGCCGAGATCTGGAGGGAGGCGTCGAGCAGCGCGGGGTGCAGTCCGAAGTCCGTACCGTCGACGCCGTCGGGGAGGGCGACCTCGGCGAAGACGTCGTCGCCCCGCCGCCAGGCGGCCCGCAGGCCCTGGAAGAGCGGTCCGTACGCGTAGCCGCCCTGGGCCATCCGCTCGTACAGGCCGGTGATGTCGAGGGGCTCGGCGTCGTTGGGCGGCCACACCGTGGTGTCGAAGGCGAGGGTGCGCTCCCCGGGGGCGAGGACACCGGTGGCGTGCTCGGTCCAGGGCTGGTCGTCGGCGCCCTCGGCGCGGGACCGGGCGATGAGGGTACGGCGGCCCGAGGCGTCGGCGGGGCCGACGTGCAGGTGGAGCTGGACACCGCCCTGTTCGGGGAGGATCAGAGGGGCGGCGAGGGTGAGTTCCTCGACACGGCCGCAGTCGACCTCGTCGCCCGCCCTGACGGCGAGTTCGACGAAGGCGGTGCCGGGCAGCAGGGCGTTGCCCATGACGACGTGTTCGGCGAGCCAGGGGTGGGTGCGCAGGGAGAGCCGGGTGGTGAGCAACAGGCCGTCGGGGTCGGTGAGTTCGACGGCGGCGCTGAGCAGGGGGTGGACGGCGGCACGGAGTCCGGCGGACTCGACGTCGCCGGCGGCCGAGATGCTGGGTACGGGCCAGTAGCGGTCGTGCTGGAAGGCGTACGTCGGCAGGTCGATGAGCCGGGCGCCCGTGCCGACGAGGACGGCGGTCCAGTCGGACGTGACGCCGACCGTGTGGAGCCGGCCGAGCGCGGCCAGCGCCGTGGACTCCTCGTCGCGGTCCTTGCGCAGCAGCGGAACCAGAACCGCGTCCTCGCCCGCGCTCGCCCGCGCCATACCGCTCAGCACACCATCAGGACCCAGCTCGACGAACCGGGACACACCCTGCTCCGCCAGAGCGCGGACACCGTCGTCGAAGCGCACCGCCTCACGGACATGGCTCACCCAGTACTCGGCGGAGGTCAGTTCACCGGCCTCCGCAATCCGACCGGACACATTGGAGACCACCGGCAGCCGGGGCTCCCCGTACGACAGCCCCGCCACAACCTCGCGGAACGCTTCGAGCATCGGCTCCATCAACGGCGAGTGGAAGGCGTGCGAGACCCGCAGCCTGCTCACCCGACGACCCTGCTCACGGAAGACCCCGGCGATCGCCTCGACGGCCTCCTCCGCACCCGAAATCACCACCGAGGAAGGCCCGTTGACTGCCGCGACCGACACGTCCTCGACGGTCTCCAGATGCGGCAGCACCTCCGACTCGGACGCCTCGACGGCCACCATCGCGCCACCTTCGGGCAGCGCCTGCATCAACCGACCCCGCGCCGCCACCAGCGCACACGCGTCAGCCAGCGAGAACACCCCGGCGACATGTGCCGCAGCCACCTCACCGATCGAGTGACCGGCCACGAACTCAGGCCGCACACCCCACGACTCCACCAGCCGGAACAGCGCCACCTCTACCGCGAACAGACCCGCCTGGGCGTACACGGTCCGGTTCAGCAGCTCGGCGTCCTCGCCCCACACCACGTCACGGATCGAGCGGTCGAGATGCCCGTCCAGACCCGCGCACACCGCGTCGAACGCCTCCGCGAACACCGGGAACCGCGCATACAGCTCACGCCCCATCCCCAGCCGCTGCGAACCCTGACCCGAGAAGAGGAACGCCGTGGAGCCGCTGCGGACGCTGTCCTCCAGGACGGCCGGGTGCGGTTCGCCGGTGGCGAGGGCGGTGAGGGCCGCCTCGACGGTCTGCGGGTCGGTGGCCAGGACGACCGCGCGGTGCGGGAGGGGGGCGCGGCTGGTGGCGAGGGAGAGGGCGACGTCGGCGGGGCGGGGGGCCGGGGTGGTCGTGAGGTGGGTGAGCAGGCGGGCTGCCTGGGCGCGCAGGGCGGTTTCCGAGCGGGCGGAGAGCGGCCAGGGGGTGACGGCCGGGTCGATCGTCCCGGTCTCGGGCACATCAGGAGTGACGGAGGCCGCGCCGGGGGCGTCGCCCTCGGTGTCGTCGGCCGGTTCGGCCATCTCCGGGGTGGCCTGTTCGAGCAGGACGTGGGCGTTGGTGCCGCTGATGCCGAAGGCGGAGACACCGGCCCGGCGGGGGTGGTCGGCGTCGGGCCAGTCGATGGCCTCGGTGAGGAGTTCGACGGAGCCGGCGGTCCAGTCGACGTGGCTGGTGGGGGTGTCGACGTGGAGGGTTGCGGGCAGCAGACCGTGCCGGATGGCCATGACCATCTTGATGACGCCGGCGACACCGGCGGCGGCCTGGGCGTGGCCGATGTTCGACTTGATGCCGCCGAGGCGCAGCGGGTGGCCTTCGGGGCGGTGCTGTCCGTACGTGGCGAGGAGGGCCTGTGCCTCGATGGGGTCGCCGAGGGTGGTGCCGGTGCCGTGTGCCTCGACCGCGTCGACCTGGCCGGGGGCGAGGCGGGCGTCGGCGAGGGCGGCTTCGATGACGCGGCGCTGGGAGGGGCCGTTGGGGGCGGTGAGGCGGCTGCTGGCGCCGTCCTGGTTGACGGCGGAGCCGCGTACGACGGCGAGGACGGGGTGGCCGTTGCGGCGGGCGTCGGAGAGGCGTTCGACGAGGAGGACGCCGACGCCTTCGCCCCAGGAGGTGCCGTCGGCGGATTCGGCGAAGGGCTTGCAGCGGCCGTCGGCGGCGAGGCCGCGCTGCCGGGAGAACTCGGTGAAGAGTTCGGTGGTGGGCATCATGGCGACGCCGCCGGTCAGGGCGAGGGAGCATTCGCCGGCGCGCAGGGCGCGGACCGCGAGGTGCAGGGCGACGAGGGAGGAGGAGCAGGCCGTGTCGACGGTGACGGCCGGGCCTTCCAGGCCGAGGGTGTAGGAGATGCGGCCGGACAGGACGCTCATGGCGCCGCCGGTGAGGTTGTGGCCCTCGGTCTCCTCGGTGGTGCGGGCGAGGGAGCCGTAGTTGGTGTCGGCGCCGCCGACGAAGACGCCGGTGTCGGTGTTGCGGAGCGCGGCGGGGCTGATCCGGGCGCGTTCGACGGCTTCCCAGGCGGTCTCCAGGAGGAGGCGCTGCTGGGGGTCCATGGCGAGGGCTTCGCGGGGGGCGATGCCGAACAGGTCGGCGTCGAAGTCGGCGGCGCCTTCGAGGAATCCGCCCTCGCGGACGTAGCTCTTGCCGGGGGTGCCGGGGTCCGGGTCGTAGAGGTTGTCCAGGTCCCAGCCGCGGTCGCCCGGCAGGGGGCCGACGGCGTCGGTGCCGTCGGCGACCAGCCTCCACAGGTCCTCCGGGGAGCGGACACCGCCGGGGAAGCGGCAGGCCATGCCGATGACGGCGATGGGCTCGCTCTCCCGGGCCTCGACGGACTCCAGCCGCTGCCGGGTGCGGCGCAGGTCGGTGGTGACCTTCTTGAGGTAGTCGCGGAGCTTGGCTTCGGAGCTTGCCATGGGGTGGATCCTCTGAGTTCGAAAAGGACGCGTTGGCCGGACCGGGGGCGGGGCGGTGTCCGCCGGCGCGTGGGTGGGGGCGCCGGCGGACACGAGAGGCCCTAGGCGAGCCCGAGTTCGTTGTCGATGAGGTCGAACATCTCGTCGTCCGTGGAGGTGTCGAGGTCGTCGTCGTCGGATTCGGCGGCGCGTTCGGTGGTGTCCTGGGTGGAGTCGAGCTTCCACTGGAGGGCCTTGAGGCGCTGGGCGAGTCGGGCGCGGTCCTGGTCGTCGAGGGCGGCGCCGCCGACGGCGGCTTCGAGGACGGCCAGTTCGGCGAAGACGGGCCGGCCGGGCTCGCCGGCGTCGGTGCCCAGTTCGGTGCGCAGGTGGCTGACGAGGGCTGCGGGGTCCGGGTGGTCGAAGATCAGGGTGCTGGGCAGGGTGAGGCCGGTCTCGGCGTTGAGCCGGTTGCGGAGTTCGACCGCGGTGAGGGAGGACATGCCGAGGTCGAGGAAGCCGCGGCCGGCGTCGAGGGATTCGGCGGAGGAGTGGCCGAGGACGGCGGCGACGTGGCCGACGACGGTGCGGTGCAGCAGCGCCTGCTGCTGGGGTCCGTCGAGGGCGGCGAGCCTGGCCCGGTAGTCCGCGGGGGCGGCACCGGTGGTGGTGTCGGTGGCGGTCGCCGGGGCGGCGGCGCGGCGGGGGGCCGGGCGGGCGAGGGCGCGCAGCAGCGGGGGCGCCTCGTCGGACCGCAGGGTGCGGGTGTCGAGTCGTACGGGGACGAGTTGGGCGGTGTCGAGGAGGGTGGCCGTGTCGAGGAGGCCGAGGCCCTGTTCGGCGGTGAGGGGGCGGATACCGGAGCGTTCGAGGCGGGCCAGGTCGGCGCCGTCGAGTGTGCCGGTGAGTTCGCTGCGGTCCTCCCAGAAGCCCCAGGCGAGGGAGTGCGCGGTGAGGCCCTGGGCCCGCCGGTGCTGGGCGAGGGCGTCGAGGAAGGCGTTGGCGGCGGCGTAGTTGGCCTGGCCGGGGCCGCCTGCGACGCCGGCGTAGGAGGAGAACATCACGAACGCGGAGAGCTTGAGGTCGCGGGTGAGTTCGTGGAGGTGCCAGGCGGCGTCCGTCTTGGGCCGCAGCACGGTGGTCAGGCGCTGCGGGGTGAGGCCGTCGAGGAGTCCGTCGTCGAGGACGCCGGCCGCGTGGACGACGGCGGTCAGGGGGTGTTCGGCCGGTACGGCGGCGAGGAGGCCGGCCAGTTGGTCGCGGTCGGCGGTGTCGCAGGCGACGACGGTGGTCTCGGCGCCGAGGGCGGTGAGTTCGTCGCGGAGGGCGGTCGCGCCGGGGGCGTCGGGGCCGCGGCGGCCGGTGAGCAGCAGGTGCCGTACGCCGTGGCGGGTGACGAGGTGGCGGGCGACGAGTCCGCCGAGGACGCCGGTGCCGCCGGTGATCAGGACGGTGCCCGAGCCGGTGCCGTCGCCCCAGGGCGCGGTGGCGGCGGGGGCGGGGGCGCCGTCGGGGTGGTCGGCGCGGACCAGGCGGGGCACGGTGACGGTGCCGGCCCGGGCGGCGAACTGGTGCTCGCCGGTGTGTTCGGCGGCGGCGACGGCGGTGACGAGGGCGTCGGCGGACAGGTCCTGGCCGTCGCTGTCGGCGAGGAGGAAGCGGCCGGGGTGTTCGGTCTGGGCGGAGCGCAGCAGGCCCCAGGCGGTGGCGTCGGCGAGGCCGGGGACGGTGTCGTCCTGGCCGGTGGCGACGGCGCCCTCGGTGACGAGGAGGAGCCGGGTGGCGGCGTACCGGGGGTCGCGCAGCCAGTCGGTGGCGAGGGCGAGGGCCCGGTGGGCGGAGGTGTGGGCGGCGGCGGCCGGGTCGTCGCCGGTGTCGTGGCCGTGGGCGGCGACGACGAGGGCGGGCGGTGTGGCCTCGTCCGTGTCGAGGGCCGTGGTGAGGGCGGCCAGGTCGGGGTGGATACGGACGGTGATGCCGGCGCGTTCCAGTGCGGAGGTGAACGGCCCGGGGGCGCCGAGGACCGCCCAGACGCCGCTGGTGTCCGTGGTGCCGGCGGGTGCCGGGGTCCAGACGACGCGGTGCAGGGCGTCGGGTGCGGTGGTCGCGGGGAGGCGGTCGGGGGTGACCGGGCGGGTGGTGACGGTGGCGGTGAGTACGGGGGCTCCGGTGCCGTCGTGGGCTTCCACGGTCCAGGTGGTGTCGTCGCCGGGGGTGAGGCGGACGCGGAGCCGGGTGGCGCCGGTGGCGTGCACGGTGACGTTCCGCCAGGCGGCGGGCAGGCTCGGCGCGGTGGTGTGCGCGGGGGTCGCGGCGAGGGCGAGGAGGCTCTGCAGGAGCGCGGGGTGGACGCGGAAGCGGGCGGCGTCGGTGTGGGCGGTGCCGGGGAGTTCGACGTCGGCGAGGAGGGTGCTCCCGGCGCGCCGCAGGGACCGTACCGCGTGGAACGGCTGGTCGAGGTCGAGTCCGGCGCGGTGGAGGGTGTCGTACGCCTCGTCGGTGTCGTACGTGTCGGCGGCGTCGTCCGCGTCCGGCCAGGTGTCCGGGGAGGCGGGCGCCGGGGTGGTGGTGTCGGTCAGGGTGCCGGTGGCGTGGGTGGTCCAGGGGGTGGCGTGGTCGGGGGTGCGCGGGCGGGAGTGGAGGGTGAAGGCGCGGCCGTCGGCGCCGTCGGTGCCGGCCGCGACGGTGAGCTGGATGTCGACGGCGCCGTCGTCCGGGACGGCGAGCGGAAGCTGTTCGTCGAGTGCGGCGACGACGGGCAGGCCGGTGAGGTCGCCGGCCCGTACCGCCCAGTCGAGGAGGGCAGTGGCGGGGACGACGGCGGTGCCGTGGAGTCGGTGGGCATCGAGCCAGGGCTGGTCGGTGAGGGAGAGGTGGCCGCCGAGGACGGCGCCGCCGTCGGCGAGTCGTACGGCGGTGTCGAGACCGGCCGGGTCGGTCCGGGCGCCGGTCGCCTCCAGCCAGTACCGCTCGCGCTGGAAGGCGTAGGTGGGCAGGTCGGCGGGGTGGCCGTGGGAGACGGCGGGGCGCCAGTCGACGGGCACGCCCGCGACGTGGGCGGCGGCGAGGGCGGTCAGTACGCGGTCGGTGCCGCCGTCGTCGCGGCGCAGCGAGCCGAGGGTGACGGCATCGGCGCCCATGGAGGTGACGGTGTCCTCGATGCCGACGGTGAGGACCGGGTGCGGGCTGCACTCGACGAACACGTCGTGGCCCTGTTCGACGAGGGCGCGCAGGGACTCCTCCAGGCGGACGGTGGAGCGCAGGTTGCGGTGCCAGTAGGGGGCGTCGAGGGCGGTGCCGGGCTGCCAGTCGGCGGTGACGGTGGAGAAGAACGGGATGTCGCCGTCGCGGGGTTCGATGCCGGCGAGGGCGGCGGGCAGGCTCTCGGCGAGCCGGTCGACGTACGCGGAGTGGGAGGCGTAGTCGACGGGGATACGGCGGGCGCGGACGCCCTGGGTCTCGCAGGCGGCGAGGAGGGTGTCGAGGCCGTCGGTGTCACCGGAGACCACCACGGAGGAGGGTCCGTTGACGGCGGCGACGGAGACGCCGGGCAGCTCGGCGAGGAGGGCTGCGACCTCGTCGTGGGGGGCGTTGACGGCGGCCATGCCGCCGTGGCCGGAGAGTTCGCGGGCGATGGCGAGGCTGCGGACGGCGACGATCTCGGCGGCGTCGGTGAGGGAGAGGGCGCCGCTGACGGCTGCGGCGGCGATCTCGCCCTGGGAGTGGCCGAGGACGGCGGCGGGCTTCAGTCCGTGGGCGCGCCACACGTCGGCGAGGGCGACCATCACGGCCCACAGGGCGGGCTGGGCGACGTCGACCCGGTCGAGGGCGGGGGCGCCTTCGGTCTGGCGCAGCACCTCGGTGAGGGACCAGTCGACGTGCGGGGCGAGTGCGTCCTCGCAGGCGGCGATGCGGTCGGCGAAGACCGTCGAGGTGTCGAGGAGTTCGGCGCCCATACCGGCCCACTGGGAGCCCTGGCCGGGGAAGACGAGGACGGCGCGGCGGTCGCGTCCGGCGCCCCGTCCGCCGCTGACGACGTGGGCGGAGGGGCTGTTGTCGGCGAGCGCGGCGAGTCCGGCGCGGAAGTCGGCGGGGTCGGTGCCGACGACGACGGCCCGCTTCTCCAGGAGGGCCCGCCGGGTCACCAGGGAGTGGGCGATGTCGGCCGGCGCGGCGGCGGGGTGGGTGTCGAGATGGGCGAGGAGCGCCTTGGCCTGGCCGCGCAGGGCGGTCTCGCTGCGGGCGGACAGCAGCCAGGGCAGGGGCGCGGCGGCGGGGACGGGTGCGGCGGGGGCCGTCTCCGTACCGGCGTCCGCGGTGCCGGGGGCCTCCGTGACGGCGTCCGTCTCCGTGGCGGTGGCGTCGGCGGGCGCCTCCTCCAGGATGACGTGGGCGTTGGTGCCGCTGATGCCGAAGGAGGAGACGGCGGCGCGGCGCGGCCGGGGTGCGGCGGGGGTGGGCCACGTGGTGGCCTCGGTCAGCAGCCGGACGCCGTCGCCGTCCCAGTCGACGTGCGGGGTGGGCGCGTCGATGTGGAGGCTCTTGGGGAGCGTGCGGTGGCGCAGCGCCAGCACCATCTTCATGATGCCGGCGACCCCGGCGGCGGCCTGGGTGTGGCCGAGGTTGGACTTCACGGAGCCGAGCAGCAGCGGGTGGGCGCCGTCCCGGTCGCGGCCGTACGTGGCGAGGAGGGCCTGTGCCTCGATCGGGTCGCCGAGGCGGGTGCCGGTGCCGTGCGCCTCCACCGCGTCGACCTCGGCCGCGTCGACTCCGGCGTCGGCGAGGGCCTGGCGGATGACGCGCTGCTGGGCGGGGCCGTTGGGGGCGCTGAGGCCGTTGGAGGCGCCGTCCTGGTTGACGGCGGAGCCGCGGATCAGGGCGAGGACCTGGTGGCCGTTGCGGCGGGCGTCGGAGAGCCGTTCGACGAGGAGCAGGCCGACGCCCTCGGAGAAGCCGGTGCCGTCGGCGGCGGCGGCGAAGGGCTTGCAGCGGCCGTCGGCGGCGAGGCCGCGCTGCCGGGAGAAGTCGACGATGATCTCGGGCGACGACATCACGGTGACACCGCCGGCCAGCGCCATGGTGCACTCGCCGCGCCGCAGCGCCTGGAGCGCCATGTGGAGGGCGACGAGGGAGGAGGAGCAGGCCGTGTCGACGGTGAGGGCGGGGCCCTCAAGGCCCAGGGTGTAGGAGACCCGGCCGGAGACGATGCTGTTGGCGTTGCCGTTGTTGACGTATCCGGCGATCTCGTCGGGGACGCGGGTGACCCGCTTGAGGTAGTCGCTGGAGGAGAGGCCCGCGAAGACGCCGGTGCGGCTGCCGCGCACGGAGCGGGGGTCGATGCCGGCGCGCTCGAAGGTCTCCCAGGAGGTCTCCAGGAGGAGCCGCTGCTGCGGGTCCATGGCGAGGGCTTCGCGCGGGGAGATCCCGAAGAAGTCGGCGTCGAAGTCGGCGGCGCCGTGCAGGAATCCGCCTTCGCGGGTACGGGAGCTGCCCTCGTGCTCGGGTACGGCGTCGTACAGCCCGTCGAGGTTCCAGCCGCGGTCGGCGGGGAACGGGGCGATGGCGTCGGCGCCGTCGGCCAGCAGCCGCCACAGCTCTTCGGGCGAGCTGATGTCGCCGGGCAGCCGGCAGGCCATGCCGACGATCGCGAACGGCTCGTCGTCGCCGTGCGCGGCGGGGGCCGGGGCCGGTGCGGTGGGCGACGGGGTCCGGCCGTCGGAGAGTTCGCCGTCGAGGTGGGCGGCGAGTTCGGCGACGGTCGGGTAGTCGAAGACCAGGGTGGCGGGCAGGCGCAGACCGGTGGCGCCGTTGAGGCGGTTGCGGAGTTCGACGGCGGTCAGGGAGTCGAAGCCGAGGTCGCGGAAGGCGCGTCCGGCGTGCAGCAGATCGGGGTCGGCGTGGCCGAGGACGGCCGCCGCGTAGGTCCCGACGAGTTCGCGCAGGGTGGTGAGCCGGTCGTCGGCGGAGAGGCCGGACAGCCGCAGCCGCAGCCCGTCGGTGCCGGCGGTGGCGCCCGCGTCGGCGGTGCGCCGGACCGGGCCCCGGTAGAGGGAGCGCAGCAGGTGCGGTACCTCGTCGGCGGAGGCCCGCAGTTGGCCGGTGTCGAGGCGGACGGGCACGAGGTGCGGGCGCTGCTCGGCGAGCGCGGCGTCGAAGAGGGCCATGCCGTCGGCGGCGGACAGCGGCAGGACGCCGGAGCGGCGGACCCGCGCGAGGTCGGTGGCGTCGAGCCGGTCGGTGAGGGCGCTGGTGTCGGCCCACAGGCCCCAGGACAGGGAGGTGGTGGGCAGGCCGTCGGCGCGGCGCCGGTGGGCGAGGGCGTCGAGGTAGGTGTTGGCGGCGGCGTAGTTGGCCTGGCCCGCGTTGCCGAAGACACCGGCGCCCGCGGAGAACAGCACGAGGTCCGCGAGGTCGAGGCCGCGGGTGAGGCGGTCGAGGTGGCGGGCGGCGTCGGCCTTCGGGGCGAGTACGGTACGCAGCCGCTCGGGGGTGAGGGATTCCAGGACGCCGTCGTCGAGGACACCGGCGGCGTGCACGACCGCGGTGAGCGGACGGTCGGCGGGTATGGCGGCGAGCACCGCGGCGACCGCGTCGGCGTCGGCCGCGTCGCAGGCGGCGAGCGTCACCTCGGCGCCCAGCTCCTCCAGTTCGGCGGCGAGTTCGGCGCCGCCCGGGGTGTCGGGTCCGCGGCGCCCGGTGAGGACCAGGTGCCGCATGCCGTGCCGGGTGACGAGGTGGCGGGCGAGGATGCCGCCGAGGACACCTGCGCCGCCGGTCACGAGGACGGTGCCCTCGGGGTCCCAGGCGCGCGGCAGGGTGAGGACGATCTTCCCGTAGTGCTTGGCCTGCGCCATGTGCCGGAACGCCTCGCGGGCGTGGCGGACGTCCCAGGTGACGGTGGGCAGCGGGGTGAGGGCGCCGGTGGCGAAGAGGCCGGTGAGGTCGCGGAACATCTCCTGGATGCGGTCCTCGCCCGCCTCGCGGAGTTCGTACGCCTGGTAGAGGGCGACGGCCGGGTGGTCGAGGACGACCTGCTCGGGGTCGCGGACGTCGGTCTTGCCCATCTCGACGAGCCGTCCGCCCGGCGCGAGGAGCCGCAGGGAGGCGTCGATGAAGTCGCCGGCCAGGGAGTTGAGGACGACGTCGACGCCGTGTCCGCCGCTGGTGGCGCGGAAGCGGTCCTCGAAGCCGAGGGTGCGGGAGGAGGCGAGGTGGTCGTCGGCCCAGCCGTCGGCGCGCAGCAGGGCGCGCTTGTGGTCGCCGGCGGTGCCGTAGACGTCGGCGCCCCAGTGCCGGGCGAGCTGGGCGGCGGCCATGCCGACACCGCCGGCCGCCGCGTGGACGAGGACGGACTCGCCGGCTTCGAGGCGGGCGAGGTCGCGCAGCCCGTAGTAGGCGGTGAGGAAGGCGACGGGCACGGAGGCGGCCTGGGTCCATGTCCAGCCGTCGGGGACGGGCGCGACCATGCGGGCGTCGGCGACGGCGTGGGTGGCGAAGCCGCCGGAGACCAGGCCCATCACCCGGTCGCCGGGGGCGAAGCCGGTGACGTCCGCGCCGACGGCGGTGACCACACCGGCCGCCTCGGCGCCGAGGAGCACGGCGGGGCCCGGGTACATGCCGAGGGTGTTGAGGACGTCGCGGAAGTTGAGTCCGGCGGCCCTCACCTCGATGACCAGGTGTCCGGCGGCGGGCTCTTCGCCCGTCTCGGGGCAGGCCACGATGGAGAGCTTGTCGACGGATCCCTTCTCCGGGATGTCGAGCCGCCAGGTCTCGGCGCCGGCGGGCACGGTGAGGATGTCGGCGGTGCGCGGGCGGGTCAGGCGCGGTGCGTACGCGGCGCCTTCCCGGAGCGCCAGTTGCGGTTCGCCGGAGGCGAGGGCGGCGGGCAGCGCCGCCCAGGAGTCGTCGTGGACGTCGAGGTCGGCGAGGACGAGACGCCCCGGGTGCTGGGACTGGGCGGAGCGCACCAGCCCCCAGACGGCGGCGCCGCGCAGGTCGCGGGCGGGGTCACCGGCGCCGGTGGCGACGGCGCCGCGGGTGACGACGACCAGCGGGGTGCCGTCGGTACGGTCGTCGGCGAGCCAGCCCTGCACGGCGGCCAGCACCTCGTCGAGGACGGCGTCCGGCACATCGGCCCGCGGCTCCCCGTCGGCCTCGGTGTTCCCGTCGGCCGTGGACTCCCCGTCGGCTGCGGCGCCCGCGAGGAGCACGGCCACGGAGGGGAGTTGGCCGGTGGTGTCGAGGTACTCGGTGAGGTCGCCGAGGACGGGCAGCGGGGTGCCACCGGCGCCGGGGGCATCGGCGGGGGCGCCCAGGGCGGCCCAGCCGGTGACGGGCGGCGCGGCGGCCGGCGGGGTGAGCGGCGTCCAGTCGAGGCGGAACAGCCAGTCGCGGGCGGCGCGGGCGGACGGGTCGAGGGTCTCGGCGGCGACCTCGCGCACGGCGAGGCCCGCGATGACGGCGACCGGGGCGCCGGTCGGGTCGGTCATGTGGACGGTGACGGTGTCCTGGCCCGCCGGGGAGACACGGACGCGCAGCGCGGTGGCACCGGTGGCGTGCAGGGCCACACCGGACCACGCGAACGGCACCACGGTACGGCCGTCCTCGCTCCCCGGGGTGAGGTTGGCGGCGTGCAGGGCGGCGTCGAGGAGCGCGGGGTGGATGCCGAAGCGTCCGGCGTCGCCGCGTACCTGCTCGGGCAGGACGACCTCGGCGAACATGTCGTCGCCGCGGCTCCAGGTGGCGCGGACGCCCTGGAAGACGGGCCCGAACTCGTAGCCGCGCCCGGCGAGAAGGTCGTAGAAGCCCTCGGAGGCGACGGCGGTGGCGCCGTGCGGCGGCCATACGGTGAAGTCCTCGGCCCGTTCCACGGCGGGCGCGCCGGGCTCGGTGAGGCTGCCCTGGGCGCGCAGGGTCCACAGGTCCTCGGTGTCGCCGTCGGGGCCGGTGGCCCGGGTGTGCACGGTGACGGGGCGCCGGCCGGTCGCGTCGGGTCCGGCGACGCCGATCTGGACCTGGACCTCGCCGCGTTCCTGGAGGACGACGGGGGCCTGGAGGGTGAGTTCGTCGATCTGGCCGCAGCCGAGGGTGTCACCGGCGCGGATCACGGACTCCACGAGCGCGGTGCCGGGGACGATGACGGTGCCGGACACGGCGTGGTCGGCGAGCCACGGGTGGGTCCGCAGGGACCAGCGGGCGGTGGCCACCAGGCCGTCGCCGCCCGCGAGTTCCACGGAGGCGCCGAGCATCGGGTGGTCGGGCGAGTCGAGCCCGGCGGAGCTGACGTCGCCGCCGAGATCGGCGAAGCGCGGCCAGTAGTGCTGCCGCTGGAAGGCGTAGGTGGGGAGGTCGACGCGGTGCGGCCGGGTGTCCTCGTAGAAGACGTCCCAGTCGATGTCGGCGCCGAGCGCCCAGACCTCACCGAGGGAGAGCGTGAAGCGCTCCAGACCACCCTCGTCACGCCGCAGCGTACCCACGACACCGGCGCGGGCGCCCGCGTCCTCGATGGTCTCCTGGACACCGGTGGCCACCACCGGATGGGCGCTCACCTCCACGAACACCTGGAAACCGTCCGCGAGCAGCGCACGCGTCGCCGCCTCGAACTCCACCGTCCCCCGCAGGTTCCGGTACCAGTACGAACCGTCCAGCTCGGCCGTGTCGACGACCTCACCGGAGACGGTCGAGTAGAAGGGCACACCGCCGGAGAGAGGCGTCACCGGAGCGAGCAGTTCGGCCAGCTCCTCCTCGATGCGCTCGACATGGGCGGAGTGGGACGCGTAGTCCACCGCGACCCGACGGGCCCGTACACCCGCCTCGTCACACTGCGCGACAAAAGCGTCCAGCGCGTCCGCGTCCCCCGAGACGACCACCGACGACGGACCGTTCACCGCCGCCACACCGATCCGACCCTCGAACCCGCCCAGCAGCCCCCGCACATCCTCCACACCACGAGCAACCGACACCATGCCACCGAGTCCGGACAACGCACGCAGCGCCTGCGAACGCAGCGCCACCACCCGCGCCCCGTCCTCCAACGACAGACCACCCGCCACCACAGCAGCCGCGATCTCACCCTGCGAATGCCCCACCACCGCGCCGGGCACCACACCCCGCGACCGCCACACCTCCGCCAACGACACCATCACCGCCCACAACGCAGGCTGCACCACATCCACCCGCTCCAACGACACAGCACCCTCAACACCCCGCAGGACATCAAGAAGCGACCAGTCCACGAACGAGTCCAGCGCGGCGGCACACTCCGCGACACGACCGGCGAACGCCGGTGACGTGTCGAGGAGTTCGACGGCCATGCCCACCCACTGCGAGCCCTGACCCGGGAAGACGAAGGCGACCGCGCCCGCACCTTCACCGGACAGGCCCTCGACCACGCGGGGGGAGGCTTCGTCGGCGGCGAGCGCGTCGAGTCCGGCCAGGAACTCCTCCGTGTCCTTGCCGACGACGACGGCACGCCGGTCCATGGCGACACGGGTGGTGGCGAGGGTGTGGGCGACGTCCAGCGCGCCCGCGCCCGACGCACGTACCGACTCCGCCAGCCGCGCGGCCTGCTCCCCCACCGCCGCACGCGACTTGCCCGACACCAACCACGGCAGCACACCGGCAGCACCGGCCGAGGGCTCCACCGCGATCGGGTCCTCGGCGGGCGCCTCCTCCAGCACCAGATGGCCGTTGGTGCCGCTGATGCCGAAGGAGGAGACACCGGCTCGGCGCGGGTGGTCCGTCTCGGGCCAGGGGGTGGCCTCGGTGAGCAGGCGGACCGCGCCGCTCGACCAGTCGACCACGGAGGTCGGGTTGGTGATGTGCAGGCTCCTGGGCAGCACGCCGTGGTGCATCGCCAGGATCATCTTCATCATGCCGGCGACGCCCGCGGCGGCCTGGGTGTGCCCGATGTTCGACTTCAGGGAGCCGAGCAGCAGCGGCTGTTCCGGGGCACGGCCCTGGCCGTACGTGGCCATGATGGCCTGTGCCTCGATCGGGTCGCCGAGTGGCGTGCCGGTGCCGTGCGCCTCGACCACGTCGACCTCGGCGGCGGTGAGACCCGCGTTGGCCAGGGCCTGGCGGATCACACGCTGCTGGGAGGGGCCGTTGGGCGCGGTCAGGCCGTTGGAGGCCCCGTCCTGGTTGAGGGCGGACCCCCGGACGACGGCGAGGACCGGGTGGCCGTTGCGGCGGGCGTCGGAGAGCCGCTCCAGCAGCACCAGGCCGACGCCCTCGGCGAAGCCCATGCCGTCGGCGCCCTCGGCGAACGCCTTGCAGCGGCCGTCGGCGGCGAGACCGCGCTGCCGGGAGAACTCGACGTACGGCTCGGGCGTGGACATGACCGTGACACCGCCGGCGAGGGCCATGGTGCACTCGCCGGTGCGCAGCGACTGGAGGGCCAGGTGCAGGGCGACCATGGAGGAGGAGCAGCCGGTGTCCATGGTGACGGCGGGGCCCTCGAAGCCGTACGTGTAGGAGAGGCGGCCCGACGCGATGCTGGAGGCGTTGCCGGTCATCAGGTGGCCGGCCAACTGCTCCTGGGCCGCGGCGCCGCCGAGGCGGACCTGGTAGTCGGTGGTGATGCTGCCGACGTACACGCCGGTGGCGCTGTTGCGCAGGGTCTCCGGATTGATGCCGGCGCGCTCGAAGGTCTCCCAGGAGGTCTCCAGGAGGAGCCGCTGCTGCGGGTCCATGGCCAGCGCCTCGCGCGGCGAGATCCCGAAGAAGGCCGGGTCGAATCCGGCGACGTCCTGGATGAAGCCGCCTTCACGGCTGTACGTGGTGCCCTGCTTCTCGGGGTCGGGGTCGTACATCGAGTCGAGGTCCCAGCCGCGGTCGTCGGGCGGGGTGGACACGACGTCGAGTTCGGCCGCCATGAGGTCCCAGAGGTCCTCGGGCGAGGTGACCCCGCCGGGGAAGCGGCAGGCCATGGCGACGACGGCCATGGGCTCGTCGGTGACGCCCGCGGCGACCACGACCGGGGCGGCGGCCGGCCGGCGTTCGTCGCCGAGCAGCAGGGTGCGCAGGTGGGCGGCGACGGCGGTGGTGTTGGGGTAGTCGAAGAGGAGGGTGGTGGGGAGCTTGACGTCGGTGGCGGTGGTGATCCGGTTACGGACCTCCACGGCGGTCAGCGAGTCGAAGCCGAGGTCCTTGAAGGCGCGGTTCACGTCGACGGCGTCCGCCGAGGAGTGGCGCAGCGCGGTGGCGACCTCCGCCCGGACCAGGTCGGTGAGGAGGCGGTCCTGTTCGGCGGGGGCGAGGCCGCGGAGCCGGTCGCGCAGGGCGTGGGTGTCGGGCGCGGTGGCGGCGGCCGACTCCAGGGCGCGGCGGACCTCGGGCAGGTCGCCGACGAGCGGGCTGGGCCGGGCGGCCGTCATCACGGAGGCGTAGGACTGCCAGTCCACGTCGAGGACGGTGGCGTGGGCGGCGCCCTCGGCGACGGCGGCGCGCAGCGCGGCGACGGCGGTGCCGGGAGCCATGGGGGTGAGGCCGTCGTGGCTCATGCGGTCGGCGAGCACATCGGCGGTGGCCATGCCGGCGTCGGCCCAGGGGCCCCAGGCGACGGAGGTGACGGGCAGGCCCTCGGCGCGCCGCTGTTCGGCGACGGCGTCGAGATAGGCGTTGGCGGCGGCGTAGTTGGCCTGGCCGGCGTTGCCGAGGACGCCGACGATCGACGAGAACAGCACGAACATGGCCGGCGCGTGGTCACGGGTCAGTTCGTGGAGGTTCGCGGTGCCGAGGGTCTTCGGGCGCAGGACGGCGTCGAAGCGGTCCAGGGTGAGGGCGTCGAGGACACCGTCGTCGAGGACACCGGCGGCGTGTACGACACCGGTGAGGGGCAGGTCGGCGGGGAGCGAGCCGAGGAGGCGGGCGAGCTGGTCGCGGTCGGCGATGTCGCAGTCGGCGACGGTGACCCTGGTTCCCGTCTCCTCCAGTTCGCCGACGAGTTCGGCGACGCCGGGGGCGTCGGCGGCACGGCGGCTGGTGAGGACCAGGTGCCGGGCGCCGGAGGCGGCCAGCGAGCGGGCGACGTGGGCGCCGAGGGCGCCGGTGCCGCCGGTGATGAGAACGGTGTCGTGGTCGCCCCAGCCGCCGATGCCGTCGTCGTCGGACGGCACGGTGCCGGTGGCGTCGGTGGCACCCGTGGTGGTGGCCGGGTCCGGCAGCGGCATGCGGGCGAGGCGCCGGGTGTACGCGCCCGAGGGGCGTACGGCGATCTGGTCCTCGGCGCCGCCGAGGAGGGCGGCGAGGCGGGCCAGGGTCCGGGCGTCGGGCTCGGCGGGCAGGTCGACGAGGCCGCCCCAGGTGTCGGGGAGTTCGAGGGCGACGGCCCGGCCGAAGCCCCAGGTCTCGGCCTGGACCGGCGAGGTCAGCGGGTCACGGCTGTCGACCGCGACGGCGGCGCGGGTCAGGGCCCACATCCGGGCCTCGGTGCCCGACAGGGCGTGCACCAGGTCCTTGGCCGTCGCGAGGCCGCGCGGCACGGCGGGGTGGTCCGGGTGCGGACGCTCGTCCAGCGCGAGCAGCGAGAGCACGCCGGCGACCCCTTCGCCGCCGGTGAGGGCGGTGAGGGCGGCGATGTCCTCGTCGCCGGTGAGGTCGTGGCGTTCGACGCGCAGGCCGCGTGCGGTCAGGGCGTCGAGCACGGCGGACACCCAGGGGTCGTCCGCGTGGCCCGAGGGTACGAGCGCGGGCCAACGGCCCTCCGGGGTGGCCCCGTCGGCGCCGGTCAGGGTGGTCCAGGTGACGCGGTAGCGCCAGGTGTCGAGGGTGGAGCGCAGGGTGCGGCGGCGTCGCCAGGTCGCCAGGGCGGGCAGCAGCGTGCCGAATGCCTCGACGTCGTCGCCGGTGACCTCCAGGACGGAGGACAGGCGGGTGATGTCGCCGCTCTCGACGGCCGCCCAGAAGTCGCCGTCGGCGGCGTCCCCGGTGGAAGCGGCGGCGGCCGACTCGGCGGGGGTGAGCCAGTACCACTCACGGCGGAAGGCGTAGGTGGGGAGGTCGACGCGGTGCGGCCGGGTGTCCTCGTAGAAGACGTCCCAGTCGATGTCGGCGCCGAGCGCCCAGGCCTCACCGAGGGAGAGCGTGAAGCGCTCCAGACCACCCTCGTCACGCCGCAGGGTACCCACGACTCCGGCGCGGGCGCCCGCGTCCTCGATGGTCTCCTGGACACCGGTGGCCACCACCGGATGCGCGCTCACCTCCACGAACACCTGGAAACCGTCCGCGAGCAGCGCACGCGTCGCCGCCTCGAACTCCACCGTCCCCCGCAGATTGCGGTACCAGTACGAACCGTCGAGACCCGCGGTGTCGATCAGTTCGCCGGAGAGGGTCGAGTAGAACGGGACCGCGCCGGAGCGGGCCACGACGGGAGCCAGCAGTTCGGCCAGCTCCTCCTCGATGCGCTCGACATGGGCGGAGTGGGAGGCGTAGTCCACCGCGACCCGACGGGCCCGTACACCCGCCTCGTCACACTGCGCGACAAAGACGTCCAGCGCGTCCGCGTCCCCCGAGACGACCACCGACGACGGACCGTTCACCGCCGCCACACCGATCCGACCCTCGAACCCGCCCAGCAGACCCCGCACATCCTCCACACCACGAGCAACCGACACCATGCCGCCCAGCCCGGACAACGCACGCAGCGCCTGCGAACGCAGCGCCACCACCCGCGCCCCGTCCTCCAACGACAGACCACCCGCCACCACAGCAGCCGCGATCTCACCCTGCGAATGCCCCACCACCGCGCCGGGCACCACACCCCGCGACCGCCACACCTCCGCCAACGACACCATCACCGCCCACAACGCAGGCTGCACCACATCCACCCGCTCCAACGACGCAGCACCCTCAACACCCCGCAGGACATCAAGAAGCGACCAGTCGACATGCGGATCCAGCGCGGCGGCACACTCGGCGATTCGGGACGCGAACACAGGTGAGCTGTCGAGGAGTTCGACGGCCATGCCCGCCCACTGCGAACCCTGACCCGGGAAGACGAAGACCACGCCTCCGGTGCCTTCGCCCGTGGTTCCCTCCACCACGGTGGCGGACGAGTCGCCCGCGGCCAGGGCGTCGAGTCCGGCGAGGAGTTCGCCGGTGCCACGGCCGATGACCGCCGCGCGGTGGTCCATGGCGACGCGGGTGGTGGCGAGGGTGTGGGCGACGTCCAGCGCGCCCGCGCCCGACGCACGTACCGACTCCGCCAGCCGCGCGGCCTGCTCCCCCACCGCCGCACGCGACTTGCCCGACACCAACCACGGCAGCACCCCGGCAGCACCGGCAGCACCGGCCGAGGGCTCGTCCACGGCATCGGGCTCGGGCTCGGCGGGCGCCTGCTCCAGGACCAGATGGGCGTTGGTGCCGCTGACGCCGAAGGACGACACGGCGGCGCGGCGCGGGCGGCCGGTCTCCGGCCAGGCGGTGTGCTCGGTGAGGAGCTCGACGCCGCCGTCCGCCCAGTCGGCGTGCGGGGTGGGCGCGTCGATGTGGAGGCTCTTGGGCAGGGTGCCGTGCCGCATGGCCTGCACCATCTTGATGACACCGGCGACACCGGAAGCGGCCTGGGTGTGGCCGGTGTTGGACTTCAGGGAGCCGAGCAGCAGCGGCCGGTCCTCGGGCCGGTCCTGGCCGTACGTGGCGAGGAGGGCCTGTGCCTCGATGGGGTCGCCGAGGGTGGTGCCGGTGCCGTGCGCCTCGACCACGTCGACCTCGGCCGAGGTGAGGCCGGAGTCGATGAGGGCCTGCCGGATCAGCCGCTGCTGGGAGGGGCCGTTGGGGGCGGTCAGGCCGTTGGAGGCACCGTCCTGGTTGATGGCCGAGCCGCGGATGACGGCGAGGACGGGGTGGCCGTTGCGGCGCGCGTCGGAGAGGCGTTCCAGCAGGATCAGGCCGACGCCCTCGGACCAGGCGGTGCCGTCGGCGCCCTCGGCGAACGCCTTGCAGCGGCCGTCGGCGGCGAGACCGCGCTGCCGGGAGAACTCGGTGAACATCTTCGGCGTCGACATGACGGTGGCGCCGCCGGCGAGCGCGAGGGAGCACTCGCCCTGGCGCAGGGACCGTACGGCGAGGTGCAGGGCTACGAGCGAGGAGGAGCACGCGGTGTCGACGGTGACGGCGGGGCCCTCGAAGCCGTACGTGTAGGAGAGGCGGCCGGAGGCGACGGCGACGGTGTTGCCGGTCAGGAGGTGTCCCGCGACTTCCTCCTGGCGGCCCCGGGACGCGCCGTCGTAGTCGCCGTGCCCGGTGCCGACGAAGACACCGGTGGTGCTGCCGGTGAGCGTGTCGGGCACGATGCCGGCGCGCTCCAGCGCCTCCCAGGAGGTCTCCAGGAGGAGCCGCTGCTGCGGGTCCATGGCCAGCGCCTCGCGCGGCGAGATCCCGAAGAAGGAGGGGTCGAACTCGCCCGCCGTGTGGAGGAATCCGCCTTCGCGCGCGTAGGTGGTGCCGAGGTGGGCGGGGTCGGGGTGGAACAGGCGGTCGAGGTCCCAGCCGCGGTTGGCGGGGAAGGCGGAGATGGCGTCGACACCGTCGCGTGCGAGCGCCCACAGCTCCTCGGGGGACCGTACGCCACCGGGGTAGCGGCAGGCCATGGCGACGACGGCGACGGGCTCGCGGTCGCGGTCCTCGGCCTCGCTGAGCTGCTGCCGGGCCTCCTGAAGGTCGGCGACGGCCCGCTTGAGGTACGCGCGGAGCTTTTCCTCGTTCGACATCAGGTAGCCCACCTCTCCATGAGATTCCGGAAAACGCGAAGTTCGGCGAACGGCGATTTCCGAATTCCACGACCCGGCCGTTCCGAAGGCCAGTCTGGCGATCTCGGACTGCGTGTTTCCCTAGAGGATGGGGAAGTTGGCGGTGGCGGGGTCCCGGCGGCGGCCCTGGCGCGGGTGGAGGACTGGGGAATTCCCTCGACTGTTTTCGCTATTCACCGGCGTCCTCGGGCGGGCTCCGGGAATTTCCGCGCGGGCGCGCCCGGCGGCACGGCCGCCGGGCGTGCGGGAGGAGGGGACGGAAGGAGAGGGCAGGAGGAGGGGACGGAAGGAGGGCGGGAGGAGGGGACGGAAGGAGGGCGGGAAGGCCCCGGTGCCGTGGCGGTGCCACGGGCCGGGGCCTTCGACGGGAGGGGGTCAGCCTGCCGGGACGGCCTCCGGCTCCGTTCCGGGCACGTCGGCGGTCTCCAGCGCGGCGAGCCAGCCGTGGAGCAGGTCGGCGGCCGGTCCCGAGTCCTCACGGATGAGGGAGAGGTGGTCGGAGTCCAGGGGCAGGACGTCGGCGCCGGGAACCACCGGGATGTGCAGGCGCTCCGGGTCGGGGGCGGGGACGCCCTCGATGAGCGCCCGCGTGCACTTGATCTCCAGGACGGGTGCGGTGGTGGGGTGTACGTCGAGGGCGTTGAGCAGCACCATCCAGCGGCCCATCGCGGAGAGGCGGGAGTTGGTGAGCCGTACCGGGGAGTCGTCGACGGCGGTGAAGTTGAACTTCATCATGCCGTTGTAGTCGACGCCCTCGTCGCTGTTGTGCTGGATGCTGAGGGTGTCGAGGAGGACGACGGCGGTGGGGCGGATGCCCCAGGTGCTCTCCAGGACGCCCGCCGCCGCGTAGGCGAGGGAGCCTCCCGAGGAGTGGCCGACGAGGACGAAGGGCTTGCCGTCGGCGGCCTGGAGGGCGCTCTCGGCGATGACCCGGGCGGCTGCCCGCGGGTGCGCGGGCAGCGCCTCACCGGTGTTGAAACCGACCAGGGGCAGGGCGGTCACGTCCCGGCGGCCCCGGAGGTGACCGGAGAGCGTGGCGTACTGGTGGACGCCGCCGTTGGCGGTGGGGGCGCTGACACAGACCAGCCGGGTGGGGGCGGGGCCCTCGGCGAGGGTCACCGGCCAGGGCAGGTCCTCCAGTTCGGCGGTGACCTCGAAGGACGGGCGGAGCGCGGCGACGGTGGCGAGCATCCGCTGCGCCTCGCGGAGCTTGCCCTGGGCGAGACCGTCGAGGAACAGACGCTCCATGGAGTCGTTCTCGGTGGGGCCGCCGGCGGCGCCGGTCTGCGGGGCCGCGCCGCCCTGGGCACCGAGTTCGGTGCGCAGCCAGGCGGTGAGGCCGTTCGGGGAGCCGCTGTCGTAGACGATGCTGGCGGGGAGCTGGAGGCCGGTGACGTCGCTGAGCTTGCGCCGCAGCTCGATGCCGATCAGCGAGTCGAAGCCGAGTTCGAGGAAGTCGCGGTCGGGGTCGATGTCGGACGGGTCGGTGTGGCCGAGGAGTTCGGCGGAGCTGTCGATGACCAGGTTCCGCAGCGCCGTCTCCTGTTCGGCCGCGCCGAGGGAGCCGAAGCTCTCACGGAACGAGGCCGCGTCGAGGACCCGGGCGGGGGCCGCGGCGGTGGCGGAGGCGGTGCGGCGCGGGGTGGCGACCAGGCCGCGCATGAGGGGCGGCACCTCGTCGGCGTGGACTGCCGCGGGGGGTGTGCCCAGCGTGGTGGCGACCATGAAGGGTTCACGGCGCGCGAGGGCCGCGTCGAGGAGGTCGAGGGCGCGGTCGCTGGGCAGCGTGTCGATGCCGCGGGAGCGGATCCGCTGCCGGCCGGCCTCGGTGAGGAGGTCACCGGCCATGCCGTCGTCGAGGTCCCAGGCGCCCCAAGCGACGGACAGGCCGGAGAGTCCCTGGGCGACGCGGTGCTGGGCGAGGGTGTCGAGGAACAGGTTGGCGGCGACGTAGTTGGCCTGTCCCGCGCGGGCGGTGACGCCCGAGATCGAGGAGTACAGGACGAAGGCGTCGAGGCCGAGGCCGCAGGTGAGGTCGTGCAGATGCCAGGCGGCGTCCGCCTTGGGCCGCAGGACGTCGGCGAGGCGGTCGGGGGTGAGCGAGGTGATGACGGCGTCGTCGAGGACGCCCGCGGCGTGTACGACGCCGGTGAGGGGGTGCTCGGCGGGAACGGTGTCCAGAAGGGCGGCCAGGGCCTCGCGGTCGGCGACGTCGCAGGCGGCGACGGTGACGTGGGCGCCGGATTCCTCCAGCTCGGCGCGGAGGGCCTCGGCGCCGGGCGCGTCGGGTCCGCGGCGGCCGACCAGCAGGAGCCGGGTGACGCGGTGCCGGGCGACGAGGTGACGGGCGGTGAGGGCGCCGAGGGTGCCGGTGCCGCCGGTGATCAGTACGGTGCCGCCGCGGGCGCCGCCGAACAGGTCGGGCTCCTCGGGTCCGTCCTGCGCGACGGGCTGCGGCAGTTGGGCGAGACGGCCGGCGAGGACGCGTCCGGCGCGTACGGCGGTCTGCGGTTCACCGGTGGCGAGGACGTCGTCCAGGGGCAGCGGGGCGCCGGGTTCGAGGTCGACGAGGTGGAGGGTGCCGGGGTGTTCGCCCTGGGCGGTACGGACCATGCCCCAGACGGCGGCGCCGGCGAGGTTGCCCGCCGGGTCGCCGGGCACGGCGCCGACGACGCCCCGGGCGACGAAGACGAGACGGGCCCCGGCGGGCCGGGGTACGGCCAGCCACTCCTGGAGGAGGGCGAGGGTGGCGCGGGTGGCCTCGTGGGTGGCGGCGGCCTGGTCGTCGCCGCCGTCGGTGACGGGCACGAGGACCGTGGTGCCGTCCTCGGTGACCTCGTCGAGCGAGGTGAGCGTGGTGCCGGTGGAGAAGGGGTCGCTGCCGAGGGCGACGCGCGGGCCGCCGGCGGGCGCGGGGCCCGGCTCGGCGGGGACCCAGTCGAGGCGCAGGAGGCAGGCGCGGTCGGCGGCGCCGGGCCCGAGGAGCCGGGCGGCGGACGAGGGCCGCAGGGCCAGGGACTCGACGGAGAGGACCGGGCGTCCCGCGGTGTCGACGGCGGCGATGGACACGGTGTCCTCGCCGTCCTTGCCGATACGGGCCCGCAGCCGGGTCGCGCCGGAGGCGTGCAGGGTGACACCGGCCCAGGAGAACGGCAGCAGGCCCTGATCGGCGTCCTTGAGGTCGACGTACTCCACGGCGTGGAGGGCGGCGGTCAGCAGCGCGGGGTGCATCCCGAAGAGCGCGGCGTCATCGGCGCGCGCGGGCAGCTCCAGCTCGGCGAAGACGTCGTCGCCCCGGGTCCAGGCGGCGCGCAGGCCCTGGAAGACAGGCCCGTACTCGGTGCGTTCGTAGAAGCCGGCGAGGTCGACGGGGGTGGCGTCGGCGGGCGGCCAGGCCGCCTCGTCGAAGGGGAGATGGTGTCCGCCCGGCACCAGGACTCCGGTGGCGTGCGGGGTCCAGGGCTCGTCGGCGGCGGCGTCGGCGGGCCGGGAGTGGATGTCGAGCGGGCGGCCCCCCGAGGCGTCGGGGGCGCCCACGGCGACCTGGACGGCGACGGCGCCCGCCGGGTCGAGGGCGAGGGGGGTGGTGAGGACGAGTTCCTGCACCCGGCCGCAGCCGACCTGGTCGCCCGCGCGGACGGCCAGCTCCAGGAAGCCGGTGGCGGGGAAGAGCACCATGCCGCCCATGGTGTGGTCCGCGAGCCAGGGGTGGGTGCGCAGACCGACCCGCCCGGTGAGCAGGACTCCGTCGGACCCGGCGAGCGAGACGGCGGCGCCCAGCAGCGGGTGTTCGGTGGGGGTGAGCCCGGCGCCGGGGATGTCGGCGGCGTGGGCGAGCGGGCGGGGCCAGTAACGGCGGTGCTGCCAGGCGTAGGTGGGCACGTCCGTACGGCGGGCGCCGGTGCCGGAGAACCAGGCCGGCCAGTCGACCCGTACACCGGAGACATGCAGTGCGGCGAGCGCGGTGAGCAGGGCGTCCTGCTCGGGACGCTGGGCGCGCAGCGCCGGTACGGCGACACTGTCGTCGCTGTCGAGGGCGCCCCGGGTGAGGGCGGTGAGGACTCCGCCGGGCCCGATCTCCAGGAAGGCGTCGGCGCCCGCCCCGGCGAGGGCGCGGATCCCGTCGGCGAAGCGGACGGTGCCCCGGACATGGCGTACCCAGTACTCGGGGTCGGTGAGCAGACCCGGCTCCGCCAGGGCGCCGGTGACGTTGGAGACGACCGGGATACGGGGCTCCGCGTACGTCAGTCCCTCGGCGACGGCGCGGAAGGCGTCGAGCATCGGCTCCATCAGCGCCGAGTGGAACGCGTGACTGACCGCGAGCCGCTGCGTCTTACGGCCCTCGGCGGCGAACTCGGCCGCCAGGGCGAGGACTTCCTCCTCACCACCGGCGAGGACGACCGACCGGGGACCGTTGACGGCGGCCAGCGCCACCCCGTCGGTGAGCCGGCCGACCATCTCGTCCTCGGTGGCCTGGACGGCCACCATCGCGCCACCGGAAGGCAGTTCCTGCATCAGCCGGGCACGAGCCGACACCAGCGCACAGGCGTCCTCCAGGGAGAACACCCCCGCGACATGCGCGGCAGCGATCTCGCCGATGGAGTGACCGGCCACGAACTCCGGGGTCACACCCCACGACTCGACCAGCCGGTAAAGAGCGACCTCCACGGCGAACAGCGCGGGCTGCGTGTAACCGGTGGTGTCGAGCAGAGGGCTCTCCTCCGCGAACAGCACCTCCCGCAGATCCGCGACCTCCAGACGCTCCAAGACCTCGTCCAGCGCCGCCGCGAACACCGGGAAACGACCGTACAGTTCACGACCCATGCCAGCACGCTGCGAACCCTGACCCGAGAACAGCACCGCCAGCGACCGCTCCACGGCACGCCCCCGCGCCACCTCCACCGGCTCACCCCCGGCACCCGCCAGCAACACCGCACGGTGCTCGAAGGAGGAGCGGCCGGTGGCCAGGGAGTAGCCCAGGTCCAGAGGGTCGGAGCCGGTGGTGGAGGTGATCCGGGCGAGCTGCGCGTCCAGGGCGTCCCGGGTCTTGGCGGACACCGTCCAGGGGACGACGGTGGGGGTGGCGGTGGGCTTCTCCGCCTCGTCCGCCGCGGCCTCCTCCTCCGGTGCCTGCTCGATGACGACATGGGCGTTGGTGCCGCTGATGCCGAAGGAGGAGACACCGGCGCGGCGCGGGCGGCCCGTCTCGGGCCAGGCGGTGCGCTCGGTGAGCAGGCGGACGTTGCCCGCGGTCCAGTCGACGTGGGTCGACGCCTCGTCGATGTGGAGGGACTTGGGCAGGACGCCGCGCCGGATGGCGAGGATGGTCTTGATGACGCCGGCGACACCGGCGGCGGCCTGGGAGTGCCCGATGTTCGACTTCACGGAGCCCAGCAGCAGCGGCCGGTCCTCGGGCCGGTCCTGACCGTACGTGGCGAGCAGCGCCTGCGCCTCGATCGGGTCACCGAGCGGGGTACCGGTGCCGTGCGCCTCGACGGCGTCCACATCGGCCGCGGAGAGTCCGGCACCGGCGAGGGCCTGCCGGATCACACGCTGCTGGGAGGGTCCGTTGGGCGCGGTCAGACCGTTGGACGCGCCGTCCTGGTTGATGGCGGAGCCCCGCAGCACGGCGAGGACCTGGTGGCCGTTGCGGCGCGCGTCGGACAGCCGCTCCAGGACGAGGACGCCCGCGCCCTCGGACCAGCCGGTGCCGTCGGCGGAGTCCGCGAACGCCTTGCAGCGTCCGCTGGTGGAGATGCCGCCCTGGCGGGTGAAGCCGGAGAAGCCCATGGGGGTGGACATCACGGTGACACCGCCCGCGAGGGCGAGGCCGCACTCGCCGCCCCGCAGGGCCTGGGCGGCGAGGTGGATGGCGACGAGCGAGGCCGAGCAGGCGGTGTCGACGGTGACGGCCGGGCCCGCGAGGTCGAAGGCGTACGAGAGGCGTCCGGAGACGACGCTCGCGGTGAGGCCGGTGGTGGCGTGGCCCTCGGCGTCCTCGCGGGAGTTCATGACGACGCCGACGTAGTCGACGCCCGCGGTGCCGACGAAGACGCCCGTCCGGCTGCCGCGCAGCGACACCGGGTCGATGCCGGCCCGCTCCACGGCCTCCCAGGAGGTCTCCAGCAGGATCCGCTGCTGCGGGTCCATGGCGACGGCCTCGCGGGGCGAGATCCCGAAGAAGCCCGCGTCGAAGGCGGCGGCGTCGACGAAGCCGCCCTCGCCGGCGGCGCTGCTGCCGGCGCCCTCGCCGTTCAGGGCGTCGAGGTCCCAGCCCCGGTCGGCGGGGAAGGGCGCGATGCCGTCACGGCCCTCGTCGAGGAGGCGCCAGTAGTCCTCCGGGGAGTCGACCCCGCCGGGCAGCCGGCAGGCCATGCCGACGACGGCGATGGGCTCACGCCGGTGGGCCTCGGCCTCCTCCAGCCGCTTGCGGGTCTTGTGCAGATCGGCCGTGACCCACTTGAGGTAGTCGACGAGCTTCTTGTC
Organism: Streptomyces sp. NPDC059142; assembly: GCF_042755665.1. NCBI lineage: Bacteria > Bacillati > Actinomycetota > Actinomycetes > Kitasatosporales > Streptomycetaceae > Streptomyces > Streptomyces sp. NPDC059142. The sequence goes on along the minus strand of NZ_JBHZDA010000008.1, from coordinate 84,143 downwards.
ATCGGGCATGACGGGGGGAACCTTCCTGTGGTGGATCAAGCTCGTCTCAGCGGTCGCCCAGGCGGCCGAGCTCGTTGTCGATGAACGCGAACACGTCGTCGGCGCTGGCCGATTCGAAGTCGTCGTCGACGGTGGAGGGGGCGGGCTCCTGGGCTGCGCCGCGCACCTTGTCGAGCATCTGGCCGAGGCGGAGGGCGAGGCCCGCGCGGGTGATCTCGTCCGGGTCGTCGGCCGCGAGCAGCGCTTCGAGCCGGTCGAGTTCGGCGAGGAGCGAGGGTCCTTGCGGGGCGTCGTCGCCGGTGAGTTCGGAGACGATGTGTTCGGCGAGTGCCGTGGGGGTCGGGTAGTCGAAGACCAGGGTGGCCGGCAGGCGCAGTCCGGTCGCGGTGGACAGGTGGTTGCGCAGTTCCAGCGCGGTCAGGGAGTCGAGTCCGAGGTCGCGGAACTCCTGGGAGATGTCGACGGACTTCGCGGAGGCGTGGCCGAGGACCCGGGCGGCCTGTTCGCGGACCAGGTCGGTGACGTACCGGACGCGGTCGGCCGCGCCGAGTTCGGCGAGTGTGGCGCCGAGCGCGGCGGAGGCACCCGCCGCGTCGGTGGCGGCGGCGGTGCGCCGGCCGCTGCGGACCATGGAGCGGAACAGCGGCGGCAGGTCCTCGGGGGCGGCGCCGCGCATGGCGCCGGGGGCGAGGCCGACCAGGACGAGGAAGGTCTCGTCCGAGCCGCGTGCGACGTCGAACAGCTCCAGGCCCTGCTCGACGGGGAGCGGGGGCAGGCCGCCGGACTGCATGCGCCGCATGTCGGTGTCGGACAGGGTGCTGGTCATGCCGCCGTCGTGGGCCCACGGGCCCCAGGCCAACGAGGTCGCGTTCAGGCCGAGTTCGCGGCGGTGGCGGGTGAGGGCGTCCAGGAAGGAGTTGGCCGCGGCGTAGTTGCCCTGGCCGGGGCTGCCCATGACGCCCGCGATGGACGAGAACGGCAGGAACGCGGCCAGGTCGAGGTCGCGGGTCAGCTCGTGCAGGTGCCAGGCGGCGTCCACCTTGGGCCGCAGGACGTCGGCGAGACGCTCGGGGGTGAGCGAGGCGATGACACCGTCGTCGAGAACACCGGCCGTGTGGACGATCGCGGTGAGCGGGTGCTCGGCGGGTACCGCGCCGATGAGGGCGGCGGCGGCGTCGCGGTCGCTGGTGTCGCAGGCGGCGACGGTGACCTCGGTGCCCATCTCACGCAGTTCGGCGGCGAGTTCGGCGGCGCCGGGGGCGTCGGCGCCGCGCCTGCTGGTGAGCAGGAGGTGGCGCATGCCCGCGGCGGCGAAGCGGCGGGCGAGATGTCCGCCGAGGGCGCCGGTACCGCCGGTGATGAGGACGGTGCCCTCGGGGTTCCAGCGCGGCGGCATGGTGAGCACGATCTTGCCGATGTGCTTGGCCTGGCTCATGAAGCGGAACGCCTCGCGGGCCCGCCGTACGTCCCAGGTACGCACCGGGAGCGGCCGGAGGGCGCCTTCGGCGAACAGGTCGAGGAGTTCGCCGAGGAGCGCCTTGTTGCGCTCGGGTCCGGCCTCGCCGAGGTCGAACGCCCGGTAGCGGACGTCGCCGGTGGACCGGGGGTCGCGGATGTCGGTCTTGCCCATCTCCAGGAAGCGCCCGCCGGGAGCGGTGATCCGCAGCGACGCGTCCACGAAGTCACCCGCGAGGGCGTTCAGGACGACGTCCATGCCACGGCCGCCGGTGACCGTACGGAACTTCTCCTCGAAGCCCAGGTCACGCGAGGAGGCGAGGTGGTCGTCGTCCAGGCCCATGTCGCGCAGGGCGTCCCACTTGCCCTCGCTCGCCGTGGCGAACACCTCGGCGCCGAGGTGCCGGGCGAGCTGGATCGCGGCCATGCCGACACCACCCGCTCCGGCGTGGATCAGCACCCGCTCCCCCGCCGCCAACGCGGCCAGGTCGCGGAAGGCGTACAGGGCGGTGAGGAACACCAGGGGTACGGAGGCCGCTTCCTGCTGGGTCCAGCCCTCGGGGGCGCGGGTGACGTAGTGCTGGTCGGCGACGACGACGGGGCCGAAGCCGCCGGGCACGGTGCCCAGGACGCGGTCGCCGGGGGCGAGACCGGTGACGGCCTCGCCGACGGCGGTGACCACACCGGCGGCCTCGGTGCCCATCGGCCCGGACTCGCCGGGGTACATGCCGAGGGCGTTGAGGACGTCACGGAAGTTGAGGCCCGTGGCGTCCACGTCGATCCGTACCTCGTGGGCGTCCAGCGGCTTCAGCACCTCGGGGCAGGGGGCGAGGACGAGGTTGTCCAGGCTGCCCTTCCCCGTGGTGTCGAGGCGCCACGGGACACCGGCCGGCGCGAGCAGACCGGGTGCGGAGGTGAGCCGTTCGAGACGGCCGACGAGCGGGGTGGACTCGCGGACGGCGAACTGGGCGTCGCCGGTGCCGAGCAGCCCCGGCAGTACCGGCAGCAGCCCGGTCAGGGCGTCCGGGGTGTCCAGGTCGAGCAGGACGAACCGGTCGGGGTTCTCGGACTGCGCGGAGCGCACCAGGCCCCAGGCGGCGCCGGCCGCCAGGTCATGGACGGTCTCGGTGTCTGCGGCGGCGATCGCGCCACCGGTGACGAACACCATCCGGGAGTGGTCGAGTCCGTCGGCCGCCAGCCACCGCTGGACCAGGTCCAGGGTGCGGACGGTCAGCGCGTGCACCGCGCCGGGCACGTCGCTGCCGGGCCCGTACAGGTCGCCGGTGGTCGCCCCGGTGAGCGGGACGAGGACGAAGTCGGGTGCGGGCGGGGTGTCCCCGCCGGATCCCGTCAGGTCGTCGAGGGACGCCAGGGTGGTGCCGGTGCCGAGGAGGTCGCCGCCGAGGGTCACGGCGGTCAGGCCCTCGGTGGGCTTGACCTCGGGGGCGGGCGTCCAGTCGAGGCGGAACACCGGCTCCTGGCCGCCGGTGGTGACCGGGGCGCTCGGCACGCTGGGGGCGCGCAGCACCAGCGACTCGGCGGAGAGCACCGGGGCTCCCTCGGCGTCGGACGCGGTGATCCGCACGGACTCGTCGCCGAGCCGCAGGATCCGCACCCTGAGGGTGGTGGCGCCGCGGGCGTGCAGGGAGACACCGTTCCAGGCGAACGGCAGCAGCGGGTTCTCCGCGCTGCCGACGCCCAGGTAGCCGTTGGCGTGCTGGACGGCGTCCAGGAGCGCCGGGTGCATCCCGAAGTACTGGGCGTCTCCGGCGACGTCCTCGGGGAGCGCGACCTCCGCGAAGGCCTCCTCGCCGCGGACCCACACCTGGCGCAGGCCGTGGAAGGACGGCCCGTACTCGGTGCGGCTGTAGTCGCCGTCGAACCGTACGGACACGGCGTCGGCGGGGGGCCAGACCGCAGCCTCGAAGGAGTCGGTGCGTTCCTCGACGGCGAGGATGCCGTCGGCATGGCGCGACCAGGGGCTTTCGACGGCGTCGGAGGGCCGGGAGTAGAAGGTGATGGAGCGGGAGCCGTCCTCGGCGGGGGCGCCGATGGCGACCTGGACCGAGGTGGGCACCTTCGCGTCGAGGACCATCGGGGCGGCGAGGACCAGTTCCTCCACCCGGCCGCAGCCGACCTGGTCGGCGGCGCGGACGGCCATCTCCAGATAGCCGGTGCCGGGCATGATGACGGTACCGCCGACCTTGTGGTCCCCCAGCCAGGGGTGGACCTGGAGGGAGATCTGGCTGGTGAACAGGGCGGCCTCGGAGTCCGCGAGCGGCACGGCCGCGCCGAGGAGCGGGTGTTCGGCGGAGATCAGGCCGGCCGTGCTGATGTCGCCGGTGAGGGCGGCGGGGCGCGGCCAGTACCGCTCGCGCTGGAAGGCGTACGTCGGCAGGTCGAGGCGGCCTGCGCCGGTGCCGGAGAACCAGGCGGTCCAGTCGACCCGTACGCCGGAGACGTGCAGTCCGGCGAGCGCGCTGAGCAGCGCGGTCTCCTCGTCCCGGTCCTTGCGCAGGGCCGGGACGGTGACGGCCTCGTCGCGTCCGTCGGCGTCGAGGACGCGCTGGGCGAGCGCGGTGAGGACTCCGCCGGGCCCGATCTCCAGGAAGGCGTTGGCGCCGGCGCCGGTGAGGGCGCGGACCCCGTCGGCGAAGCGGACGGTGCCGCGTACGTGCCGTACCCAGTATTCGGGATCGGTGAGGAGACCCGGCTCGGCGAGAGCCCCGGTGACGTTGGAGACGACCGGGATACGGGGCTCCGCGTACGTCAGTCCTTCGGCGACCCGGCGGAACCCGGCGAGCATCGGCTCCATCAGCGCCGAGTGGAACGCGTGACTCACGGCGAGCCGCTGCGTCTTGCGGCCCTCGGCGGTGAACTCGGCCGCCAGGGCGAGGACTTCCTCCTCACCACCGGCGAGGACGACGGATTCGGGTGCGTTGACGGCGGCCAGCGCCACCCCGTCGGTGAGCCGGCCGACCGTCTCGGCCTCGGTGGCCTGGACGGCCACCATCGCGCCGCCCGAGGGCAGTTCCTGCATCAGCCGGGCGCGGGCGGCGACCAGCGTGCAGGCGTCCTCCAGGGAGAACACCCCGGCCACATGGGCCGCGGCGATCTCGCCGATGGAGTGACCGGCGACCTGATCGGGCCGGATGCCCCACGACTCGACCAGCCGGTACAGCGCCACCTCGACCGCGAACAGCGCGGGCTGGGTGTAGCCGGTGGTGTCGAGAAGGGGACTCTCGTCGGCGAACAGCACCTCCCGCAGCGACGCCACGTCGAGACGGGCGAGCACCGCGTCCAGCGCCTCCGCGAACACCGGGAAGCGACCGTACAGTTCACGGCCCATCGCGGCCCGCTGCGAACCCTGCCCGGAGAACAGGACGGCGAGGGAGCGGTGGGCGGCCCGGCCTCGGGCGACCTCCGTGGGCACGCCGCCGGGTCCGGCGAGGAGCACCGCGCGGTGGTCGAACAGGGCGCGGCCGGTGGCGAGGGAGAAGCCCACGTCGAGGGGGTCGGCCGGGGTGAGCGCGGTGAGGGCGGGGAGCTGTCCGTCGAGGGCCTGTTCGGACTTGGCGGACACCGGCCACGGTACGACGGTGGGGGTGACCGTCGGTGCGACGGCCGCCTCCGGTGCGTCCAGGGACTCGGGCGCCTGCTCGATGATGGTGTGGGCGTTGGTGCCGCTGATGCCGAAGGACGAGATGCCCGCGCGCCAGGGGCGCCCGGTCTCGGGCCAGGCGGACTCCTCGGTGAGGAGCTTGATCGCCCCGGCCTCCCAGTCGACGTGGGTCGACGGGCGGTCCACGTGGAGGGTGCGCGGCAGGACGCCGTTGCGCATCGCCATGACGGTCTTGATGATGCCGGCGACACCGGCGGCGGCCTGCGTGTGCCCGATGTTCGACTTGATGGAGCCGAGCAGCAGCGGCCGGTCCTCGGGCCGGTCCTGACCGTACGTGGCGAGGAGGGCCTGCGCCTCGATCGGGTCGCCGAGCGGGGTGCCGGTGCCATGGCCCTCGACGGCGTCGATGTCGGAGGTGGTGAGTCCGGCGCTCGCCAGGGCCTGGCGGATGACGCGCTGCTGGGAGGGGCCGTTGGGCGCGGTCAGACCGTTGGACGCGCCGTCCTGGTTGATGGCGGAACCGCGCACCACGGCGAGGACCTGGTGGCCGTTGCGGCGGGCGTCGGAGAGCCGTTCGACGACGATCAGGCCGACGCCCTCGGACCAGCCGGTGCCGTCCGCGGCATCGGCGTACGCCTTGCAGCGGCCGTCGGTGGACAGCCCGTTCTGGAGGGTGAAGCCGGAGAAGCTGGACGGCGTGCTCATCATGGTGATGCCGCCCGCGACCGCGAGATCGCACTCGCCGGCGCGCAGGGCCTGCATCGCCCAGTGGAGGGCGACCAGCGAGGAGGAGCAGGCCGTGTCGACGGTGACCGCCGGGCCTTCCAGGCCGAAGGTGTAGGCGAGGCGGCCGGAGACGACGCTCGCGGCGAGACCGGTGCCCGCGTGGCCTTCCAGATCCTCGCGGGAGTTCATGACGAGGGTGGAGTAGTCCTGGCCGTTGGTGCCGACGAAGACACCGGTCCGGCTGCCGCGCAGTCCGTCGGCGTCGATGCCGGACCGCTCGAACGCCTCCCAGGTGGTCTCCAGGAGGAGTCGCTGCTGCGGGTCCATCGCGAGGGCTTCGCGCGGGGAGATCCCGAAGAAGGCGGCGTCGAAGTCGGCGGCGTTGGAGAGGAATCCGCCGCGCAGGGTGGCGCTGCGGCCCCGGCCGTCGGCGCCTCCCGTCGTGAGGGTGGCGAGGTCCCAGCCCCGGTCCTCGGGGAACGCCTCGACCCCGTCGCGGCCCTCGCTGAGCATCGCCCACAGGTCCTGCGGGGAGCGGACCCCGCCGGGCAGCCGGCAGGCCATGCCGACGATCACGACCGGGTCCTCGGCCAGGGCGGCCACGGCGGCCGGGTCGGGGCCGCGCGTGTCCGGCTCGCCGAGCAGCGCGGTGACGAGGTGCTGGGCGAGCGCCTGGGCGCTCGGGTAGTCGTACACGGTGGTGGCGGGCATCCGCAGACCGGTGGCGACGGCGAGCCGGTTGGGCAGCTCGATCGCGGTGAGCGAGTCGAAGCCGAGGTCGCGGAAGTTCCGGTCGGGGGCGACGGCCTCGGGTCCGGGATGGCCGAGGACGGCCGCCGCATGGGTGCGCACCAGGTCCGTGAGGAGTCCGGACCGCTCGTCGGCGGGCAGTCCGCGCAGCCGCTCGGCGAGCCCGGACGCGGCGGTCCGGGTCCGGTCGCGGGTGTTCTCGGCGTCCGCGAGCGCCTGGCGGGCGTCCGGCAGGTCGCGCAGCAGGGCGTTGCCGCGCATCCCGATCAGGGCGTCCAGGACCTGCGGCTGGCGCGGGTCGAAGAGCACCGGCGCGGCTTCGGGCCGGGTGACGGCCTGCCGGAGCGCGGCGAGCGCCAGATCGGGGTGGACGGCCGGATGTCCGGCTCCGGTGGGCTGCGGGCGCGGCGCTTCGGCGTCGTCACCGATCCAGGCACCCCAGGCGATCGAGGTGGCGGGCAGGCCCTCGGCGCGGCGGTTCCTGGCGAGCGCGTCGAGGACGGCGGTGGCCGCAGCGAGGTTGGCGCGGCCGGCCGTGCCGACGGTTCCGGCGATCGAGGAGCAGAGGACGAACGCGTCCAGGCCGAGGCCGCGGGTCAGCTCGTCCAGGTGGACGGCGGGCACGGTCCTGGCGTGGTGCAGGGCGGCGAACCGGTCGGGGGTGAGGTCGTCCAGGACACCGTCGTCGACGACACCGGCCGCGTGCACCACCGCGGTGAGCGGGGTGTCGTCCGGGATGCCGGCGAGGACGGCGGCGAGGGCGTCACGGTCGGCCGCGTCGCAGGCGACGAGCGTGACGGGCACGCCGTGTTCCGCGAGTTCGGCGCGGAGCGCTTCGGCACCGGGGGCGTCGGCGCCGCGGCGGCCGAGCAGCACCAGGCGCTCGGCGCCCGCGCCGGCCAGCCAGCGCGCCACATGGGCGCCCCGGCCGCCGGTTCCGCCGGTGACGAGTACGGTGCCGCGCGGCTGCCAGCCGGCGTCGGGCGCGGTCTCCGCCGCAGGGACAAGGCGACGGCCGAAGACCGCGGAGGCACGGACGGCCACCTGGTCCTCGCCGTCGTGTCCGGCGAGGACGGCGGCGAACCGGCGGGCGGCCCGATCGTCCAGTTCGGCGGGGAGGTCGACGAGGCCACCCCACACGGTGGGGTGTTCCAGTGCGGCGACCCGGCCGAGACCCCACACCGCGGCCTGGGCGGGAGCGGTGACCGCCTCGGAGCCGGCCACCGCGACGGCGCCACGGGTCAGGCACCACAGCGGGGCGCCGACCTCGGCGTCCAGCAGCGCCTGCACCAGTACGGCGGTGGGCACGCCGAGGGCGTGGCCGTCCGCCGGGGAGTCGGCGAGGCCCAGCAGGGACACCACACCCGTGAGGGCGGCGCCGTCGGCGGACAGGCTCCGCAGTCGGGCGGCGAGCGTGTCGCGTTCCACGCCGTCCACGGTGAGGCGGACGACATCGGTGGAGACGGCGTCGAGGACGGCGGACGTCCACGGGTCCTCGGCGTACGCGGCGGGCACCACGGCCAGCCAGGTACCCGTCGGGACCGGGGCGGCGGCGGGCAGCGACAGCGGCTTCCACGACTCGTGGTGGCGGTTGGAGTCGACCATGGCCTGGTCGCGGCGCCTGCGCCGCCAGGTGGCCAGGGCGGGCAGTACCGCGCCCAGGGCGTCGCTGTCCACGGCCAGGTCGGTGGCGAGGCTGGTCAGGTCCTCGCCCTCGACGGCCGTCCAGAAGGCCCCGTCCAGCGGGTCGGCGCCGCCGCCCGGCGCGTGGTGCCGGGTCGCGGGCCAGTAGCGGGCGCGCTGGAAGGCGTACGTGGGCAGCTCGACGCGGCGGGCGCCGGTCCCGTCGAAGCAGCGCGACCAGTCGACGCGTACGCCGGTGACATGCAGTGCGGCGAGCGCGGTGAGCAGCGCGGTCTCCTCGCCCCGGTCCTTGCGCAGGGCGGGCACGGCGACATCGGTGTCGGTGTCGAGGGTCTGGCGGGCCAGCGCGGTGAGGACTCCACCGGGCCCGATCTCCAGGAACGCGTTGGCACCCGCCTCGGAGAGGGCGTGGACGCCGTCGGCGAACCGGACGGTGGAGCGTACGTGCTCCACCCAGTAGGCGGCGGTGCTGAGCTGACCGGGCGCAGCGAGGGCGCCGGTGACGTTGGAGACGACCGGGATACGGGGCTCCGCGTACGTCAGCCCTTCGGCGACCTGACGGAAGGCGTCGAGCATCGGCTCCATCAGCGCCGAGTGGAACGCGTGACTGACCGACAACTGCTGGGTCTTGCGGCCTTCGGCCACGAACTCGGCGGCCAGGGCGAGGACTTCGCCCTCCGGACCAGCGACGACGACCGACTCGGGACCGTTGACGGCGGCCACGGACAGCCCGTCCGTCAGACGCCCGGCCACCTCGGCCTCGGTCGCCTGTACGGCCACCATCGCGCCACCGGAAGGCAGTTCCTGCATCAGCCGAGCACGAGCCGACACCAGCGCACAGGCATCCTCCAGGGAGAACACCCCCGCCACATGCGCGGCGGCGATCTCGCCGATGGAGTGACCGGCCACGAACTCCGGGGTCACACCCCACGACTCGACCAGCCGGTAAAGAGCGACCTCGACCGCGAACAGCGCGGGCTGCGTGTAACCGGTGCTGTCGAGCAGAGGACTCTCCTCCGCGAACAGCACCTCCCGCAGATCCGCGACCTCCAGACGCTCCAAGACCTCGTCCAACGCCACCGCGAACACCGGGAAACGACCGTACAGTTCACGGCCCATCCCAGCACGCTGCGAACCCTGACCCGAGAACAGCACCGCCAGCGAACGCTCAACGGCACGCCCCCGCGCCACCTCCACCGGCTCACCCCCGGCACCCGCCAGCAACACCGCACGGTGCTCGAAGGAGGAGCGGCCGGTGGCCAGGGAGTGACCGACGTCGAGCGCCGTGGCACCGGTGACGGAAGTGATCCGGGCGAGCTGCGCGTCGAGCGCTTCGGGGGACTTCGCCGAGACCGGCCAGGGGACGGAGGCGGGGGCCGGCGCCGGTGTGGTGGCCGGTGCGGGCTCCTCGGTCTCCGGGGCCTGCTCGATGATGGTGTGCGCGTTGGTGCCGCTGATGCCGAAGGACGACACGGCGGCGCGGCGTGGACGGCCCGTCTCGGGCCAGTCGGTGGTCTCGGTCAGCAGCCGTACGTCGCCCTCGGTCCAGTCCACGTGGGTGGAGGGCCGGTCGATGTGGAGGGACTTGGGCAGGACGCCATTCCTGATCGACATGACGGTCTTGATGACACCGGCGACACCGGCGGCGGCCTGGGCGTGGCCGATGTTCGACTTGATGGAGCCGAGCAGCAGCGGCCGGTCCTCGGGCCGGTCCTGACCGTACGTGGCCAGCAGCGCCTGCGCCTCGATCGGGTCGCCCAGGGTGGTGCCGGTGCCGTGCGCCTCGACGGCGTCGACGTCCGCCGTGGAGAGTCCGGCGCTCGCCAGGGCCTGGCGGATGACGCGCTGCTGGGAGGGGCCGTTGGGCGCGGTGAGTCCGTTGGACGCGCCGTCCTGGTTGACGGCGGAACCGCGCAGCACCGCGAGGACGGGGTGTCCGTTGCGGCGCGCGTCGGACAGCCGCTCGACGACGAGCATGCCGACGCCCTCGGACCAGCCGGTGCCGTCCGCGGCGTCCGCGAACGCCTTGCAGCGGCCGTCGCCGGCCAGTCCGCCCTGTCGCGTGAAGCCTGCGTAGCCCATGGCCGTGGACATCACGGTGACACCGCCCGCGAGCGCCAGATCGGCCTCGCCGGAGCGCAGCGCGTGGGCCGCCCAGTGCAGGGCGACCAGGGAGGACGAGCAGGCGGTGTCGATGGTGACCGCCGGGCCCTCCAGGCCGAAGGTGTAGGACAGGCGCCCGGAGATGACGCTGGTGGCGAGGCCGGTGGGGGCGTGGCCCTCGGCGTCCTCGCGGGAGTTCATGACCAGGTTGGTGTAGTCCTGGCCGCTGGTGCCGACGAAGACACCGGTCCGGCTGCCGCGCATGGTGGCGGGGTCGATGCCGGCGCGCTCGAACGCCTCCCAGGAGGTCTCCAGGAGGAGGCGCTGCTGCGGGTCCATCGCGAGGGCTTCACGCGGGGAGATCCCGAAGAACCCGGCGTCGAAGTCGGCCACGTCGTACAGGAAGCCGCCCTCGGAGGTGGCGCTGCGGCCGTGGCCGCCCTCGCCGCCCCGCTGGAGGGTGTCGAGGTCCCAGCCGCGGTCGGTCGGGAAGGCGGAGATGCCCTCGCCGCCGTCGACGACCAACTGCCACAGCTCCTCGGGGGAGCTGACGCCGCCGGGCATCCGGCAGGCCATGCCGACGATGACGACCGGGTCCTCGGCGAGCGACGGGGCGACGGCGGCGGGGGCCGCGGTGCCCGTGGCGCGCTCCTCGTCGAGGAGGGCGGAGACGAGGTGTTCGGCGAGGACGGTGGGGGTCGGGTAGTCGAAGACGAGGGTCGCCGGGAGCCGCAGGCCGGTGGCGGCGGTCAGGCGGTTGCGGAGTTCGACGGCGGTGAGCGAGTCGAGGCCGAGGTCGTGGAAGTCACGGTCGGCGTCGATGGCCTTGGCCGAGGAGTGGCCGAGGACCGCGGCCGCCTCGCCGCGGACGAGGTTGACCGCGAAGCGCAGTCGCTCCTCCTCGCGCAGGTCGAGGAGTTGCCGGGTGATGGCCGCCGCGGTGCTCGCACCGCCGACGGCGGTCGCGGCGGCGCGGCGGGTGCCGCGCACCAGGTTGCGCAGGAGCGGCGGGACCTCGCCCGGCATCCTGCTGTCCCCGGAAGCGCCGATCGGCACGAGGTACGACTCGGCGGAGACCAGGGCCGCGTCCCACAGGGCGAGGCCCTGGTCGACGGTGAGCGGCGGCGCGGCCGAGGCCGTCATACGTCGCATTCCGGCGTCGGAGAGGGAGCCGGTCATGCCGGCGGTCTGCTCCCAGGCACCCCAGGCCAGCGAGAGGCCGGGCAGGCCCTCCGCCGCACGTCGCTGCGCCAGAGCGTCCAGGAACACGTTGGCAGCCGCGTAGTTCGCCTGACCCGCACTGCCCATCACACCGGACACCGACGAGAACATCACGAACGCCGCGAGACCGAGTTCACGGGTGAGTTCGTGCAGATGCCAGGCCGCGTCCACCTTCGGACGCAGCACCGTTTCGAGGCGTTCGGGGGTGAGCGAGGTGATCACACCGTCGTCGAGTACGCCGGCGGTGTGGATCACGGCCGTCAGCGGGTGCTCCTCCGGCACGGACGCCAGCAGCGCCTCCACCGCGGAGCGGTCCGTCACATCACACGCGGTGACATCGACATGAGCGCCCAGTCCGACGAGTTCTTCACGGAAGGCGTCCACGCCCTCGGCGGCGGGACCGCTCCTCGACACCAGCAGCAGCCGGCGCACACCCCGCGTATCCACCAGGTGCCGGGCCAGCTCACGCCCCAGACCGCCCGTACCACCGGTCACCAGCACCGTACCCTCGGCCGCCCAACGCACCGGCAGCCGCAGCACGATCTTGCCCACATGCTGAGCCCGACTCATGAACCGGAACGCCTCACGCGCCCGCCGCACATCCCACACCCGCACCGGCAGAGGGGAAAGCGCCCCGGATCCGAACAACTCCAGCAGTTCGGCCAGGAGTTCGGCGGTCCGGTCGGGTCCGGCCTCGCCCAGGTCGAAGGCGCGGTAGCGCACCTCTCCGACCGTCTGCGGGTCACGGATGTCGGTCTTGCCCATCTCCAGGAAACGCCCACCGGGAGCCGTGATCCGCAGGGAAGCGTCCACGAACTCACCCGCGAGGGCGTTCAACACCACATCCATGGCGGGGAACTTGTCCGCGAAGTCCAGGTCACGGGAGGACGCGATGTGGTCGTCGTCCAGACCCAGCGAGCGCAGCGTCTCCCACTTGCCCTCGCTGGCCGTGGCGAACACCTCGGCGCCCAGGTGCTGCGCGAGCTGGATCGCGGCCATGCCGACACCACCCGCACCGGCGTGGATCAGCACCCGCTCCCCCGCCGAGAGACCGGCGAGTTCGGTGAGGCCGTACAGGGCGGTGAGGAACACCAGCGGTACGGAGGCCGCCTCCTCGTCCGTCCATGTCCCGGGGACGCGGGTGAGGAAGCGTTCGTCGATCAGGGTGTCGGTGGCGAGGCCGCCGGGCACCATGCCCATCACCCGCTCGCCGACGGCGAGTCCGGTGACATCCGGGCCGACCGCCGTCACGACACCGGCGGCCTCGGCACCGAGGAGACCCGCCTCGCCGGGGTACATGCCCAGCGCGTTGAGCACATCACGGAAGTTCAGACCCGCGGCCCGCACCTCGATACGGACCTCACGCCCCTCGGGCTCCTCCAGCACCTCGGGACTGGGCCGCAGGGTCAGCGCGTCCAGGTTGCCCCGGGCGGTGCTGTCCAGACGCCACGGGCCCTCGGCGGGCGGCAGCAGGGTCGGGCCGGCCACCGCGCGGTCGAGGCGGCCCACGAGGAGCCCGCCGTCCCGTACGACGAACTGGGCGTCGCCGCCCGCCAGCAGGGTGGGAAGCTGCGGCACGACGTCCTCGGTCCTGGCGTCCTCGTCCAGGTCGAGCAGGGCGAACCGGGTCGGGTTCTCGGACTGGGCGGCACGGATCAGGCCCCAGAGCGCGGCGGCGGTCAGGTCCTCGATCCGGTCGTCGGAGCCGGCCTGTACGGCGCGGCGGGTGACGAACACCAGACGGGAGTCGGCGAACCGCTCCTGCCTCAGCCACTCCTGCACCAGTGCGAGGGCGTCGGCGAGGAGGGCGTGGGTGGCGGTGGGCACATCGGTGCCGGTGGTGTCGCCGAGGACCGGCACGAGGACCAGTTCCTCCTCGCCGGTGAGCCCGGCGAGCGCGGCGACCCCGGCGAGCGCGGCTGCGGGGCCGTTCCCGTCGGTGGCGGCGACGGTGGCGTGCCGGACGGCCGGGACGTCCCCGGTCTCCGGGGCCGCGGCCCAGTCGAGGCGGAGCAGCGAGTCCAGCTCGGTGCGCCGCGCGGCGGGCGCCTCGATCCCTGCGGGCACCCGCAGGACCAGGGACTCGGCGGACAGGACGGGGGCGCCCTCGACATCGACGGCGGCGATCGACACGGAGTCGTCGCCGGTACGGGCCACCCGGAAGCGGACCACGGAGGCGCCGCCCGCGTGCAGCGACACCCCGGCCCACAGGAACGGCAGCAGCTTGTGCTCGTCGTCGAGACCGGCGAAGCCGACCGACTGGACGGCCGCGTCGAGCAGGGCCGGGTGCATGCCGTAGTAGCCGGCGTCGTCGGCACGGGACGGCAGGGCCGCCTCCACGAATGCCTCGTCGCCGCGCTTCCAGACGGCGCGGATGGTCCGGAAGACGGGACCGTACTCGGTACGGTCGTAGAAGCCCTCCAGGTCGGCGGCGACCGCGCCCTTGGGCGGCCAGACCGACGTGTCGAAGTCGGCGGTGACGGCACCGGCGGTGAGGATGCCGGCGGCGTGCTCGGTCCAGGGGGCCTCGGCAACGTCGGCGGGCCGCGAGTAGAGGCTCACCGTACGGGAGCCGCTCTCGTCGGGGGCGCCGGCCCACACCTGGACGACGACGGCCGTGTCACCGGGCAGGAGCAGCGGGGTGGCGAGGGTGAACTCCTCGACGCGGTCGCAGCCGACCTCGTCACCGGCGCGTACGGCCAGTTCGAGGAAGCCGGTGGCCGGGAAGAGGACCAGACCGCCGCCCACGGTGTGGTCGGCGAGCCACGGGTGGGTGGTGAGGGAGAGCCGCCCGGTGAACAGGACGCCCTCCGACGCGGCGACCGCGGTGGCGGCGCCGAGCAGCGGGTGCTCGGCGGGCCGGAGTCCGGCGCCGGTGACGTCTCCGGTGTGGGTGGCCGGGCGCGGCCAGTACCGCTCGTGGTGGAAGGCGTACGTGGGCAGCTCGACGCGGCGGGCGCCGGTCCCGTCGAAGCAGCGCGCCCAGTCGATGTCGACGCCGACCGTGTGGAGCTGGGCCAGCGCGGTGAGCAGCGCGGTCTCCTCGCCCCGGTCCTTGCGCAGGACGGGCACGGCGACGCCCGCGTCCAGGCTCTGCTGGGCCAGCGCGGTGAGGACTCCGCCGGGCCCGATCTCCAGGAAGGCGTTGGCACCGGCTCCCGCCAGGGCACGGACGCCGTCGGCGAACCGGACGGTGGAGCGTACGTGCTCCACCCAGTAGGCGGCGGTGCTGAGCTGACCGGGCTCCGCCAGAGCACCGGTCACATTCGAGACGACCGGGATACGGGGCTCCCCGTACGACAGCCCCTCGGCAACGACGCGGAAGGCGTCGAGCATCGGCTCCATCAGCGCCGAGTGGAACGCGTGACTGACCGACAACTGCTGGGTCTTGCGGCCATCCGCAACGAACTCTGCGGCCAGGGCGAGGACTTCTTCCTCCGGACCAGCGACAACGACCGACTCGGGACCGTTGACGGCGGCCACGGACAGCCCGTCCGTCAGACGCCCGACCACCTCGGCCTCGGTCGCCTGTACGGCCACCATCGCACCGCCCGAGGGCAGTTCCTGCATCAGCCGGGCACGAGCCGAGACCAGCGCGCAGGCGTCCTCCAGGGAAAACACCCCCGCGACATGCGCGGCGGCGATCTCGCCGATGGAGTGACCGGCCACGAACTCCGGCACGACCCCGAACGACTCGACCAGCCGGTACAGCGCCACTTCCACGGCGAACAGCGCGGGCTGCGTGTAACCGGTGGTGTCGAGCAGAGGACTCTCCTCCGCGAACAGCACCTCCCGCAGATCCGTGACCTCCAGAAGGGACAGCACCTCGTCCAGCGCCGCCGCGAACACCGGGAAACGACCGTACAGTTCACGGCCCATCCCAGCACGCTGCGAACCCTGACCCGAGAACAGCACCGCCAGCGAACGCTCAACCGCTCTGCCCCGCGCCACCTCCACCGGCTCACCCTCGACGCCCGCCAGCAACACCGCACGGTGCTCGAAGGACGTGCGGCCGGTGGCCAGGGAGTGGCCCAGGTCCAGGGGGTCGGTGTCGAGCGCGATGACACGGTCCAACTGGCCGGGCAGCGCCTCTTCCGTACGGGCGGAGACCGGCCAGGGGACGACGGCCGGGGTGGTCTCCGGCCGGGCCGGGGCCTCGGGCCGGGCGGCGCCCGGCTCCGGCTGCTCCAGGATCACATGGGCGTTGGTGCCGCTGAGACCGAAGGAGGAGACACCGGCCCGCCGGGGGCGTCCGGTCTCCGGCCAGGCGGTGTGGTCGGCGAGCAGCCGGACCGCCCCGGCCTCCCAGTCGACATGCGTGGACGGCTGGTCGATGTGGAGGGACTTGGGCAGGGTGCCGTGGCGCATGGCCATGACCATCTTGATGACGCCCGCGACACCGGCGGCGGCCTGCGTGTGCCCGATGTTCGACTTGATCGAGCCGAGCAGCAGCGGCTGCTCCGGGGCCCGGTCCCGGCCGTACGTGGCGAGGAGCGCCTGCGCCTCGATGGGGTCACCGAGGGTGGTGCCGGTGCCGTGCGCCTCGACGGCGTCCACCTCGGCGGTGCCGAGTCCGGCGCTCGCCAGGGCCTGACGGATGACGCGCTGCTGCGAAGGACCGTTGGGGGCGGTCAGGCCGTTGGACGCACCGTCCTGGTTGATGGCCGAGCCCCGCACGACGGCGAGGACCTCGTGGCCGTTGCGGCGCGCGTCGGACAGCCGCTCCAGGACGAGCATGCCGACGCCCTCGGACCAGCCGGTGCCGTCCGCGGCGTCCGCGAACGCCTTGCACAGTCCGTCGCCCGCGAGACCGCCCTGCCGGGTGAAGCCGGAGAAGTTCATCGGGGTCGACAGGACGGTGACGCCGCCCGCGAGGGCGAGAGAGCTCTCCCCGCTCCGCAGGGACTGCGCGGCGAGGTGCAGGGCGACGAGCGAGGAGGAGCAGGCGGTGTCGACGGTGAGGGCGGGGCCCTCCAGGCCGAGGCTGTAGGAGACGCGGCCGGAGATGACACTGGTGGCCAGACCGGTGCTCGCGTGTCCCTCGACGTCCTCGCGGGAGGTCATGACGAGGTTGGCGTAGTCCTGGCCCGTGGTGCCGACGAAGATTCCGGTGGCGCTGCCGCGCAGGCCCGCCGGGTCGATGCCGGCGCGCTCGAACGCCTCCCAGGAGGTCTCCAGGAGGAGACGCTGCTGCGGGTCCATGGCCAGCGCCTCGCGCGGGGAGATCCCGAAGAACCCGGCGTCGAAGCCGCCGACGTCGTGCAGGAAGCCGCCTCGGCGGGTGGCGCTGACACCGCGGTTGTCGTGGCCGCCGCCGAAGAGGGCGTCCAGGTCCCAGCCGCGGTCGGTCGGGAAGCCGGTGATGCGGTCCTCGCCGTCGGCGAGCATCTGCCACAGCGCGTCGGGGGTGTCGACGCCGCCGGGCATCCGGCAGGCCATGCCGACGATGACGACCGGGTCGTCGGCGACATCGGCCGCGACGACCGGGGCGCCGGTCTCGCCGTGCTCGTCGAGGAGTTCGGCCACCAGGTGCTCGGCGAGGCCGTGCGGGGTGGGGTAGTCGAAGACGAGGGTGGCGGTGAGCCGCAGGCCGGTGACGGTGGTCAGGCGGTTGCGCAGCTCGACGGCGGTGAGCGAGTCGAAGCCGAGTTCACGGAACTCGCGGCCGGGTTCGACGGACTTGGCCGAGGAGTGGCCGAGAACGGCGGCGGCCTCGGCGCGGACCAGTTCGACGGCGTACCGGACCCGTTCCTCCACCGGGAGTTCGAGGAGCCGGCGGGCGAGGTCGGCCGCCGCGCTCGTACCGCCGACGGCGGTCGCGGCGGTGCGCCGGGTGCCGCGTACGAGGTTGCGCAGCAGCGGCGGGACGACGCCGAGGACACGGGCGTCGCCGGGGGTGGAGCCGATGGCGACGACGAGGGGTTCGTCGGAGCCGGTGGCCGTGTCGAAGAGGGCCAGGCCCCGTTCGACGGGCAGCGGCGCGGCGCCGGAGGCGGCGATGCGCTGCATGTCTGCGTCGGAGAGGGAGCCGGTCATGCCGGCGGTCTGCTCCCAGGCGCCCCAGGCCAGCGAGAGGCCGGGCAGGCCCTCCGCCGCGCGTCGCTGCGCCAGAGCGTCCAGGAACACGTTGGCCGCCGCGTAGTTCGCCTGCCCCGCACTGCCCATCACACCGGACACCGACGAGAACATCACGAACGCCGCGAGACCGAGTCCACGGGTGAGTTCGTGCAGATGCCAGGCCGCGTCCACCTTCGGACGCAGCACGTCGGACAGGCGCTCCGCCGACAGGGAGGTGACGACACCGTCGTCGAGTACGCCGGCGGTGTGGATCACGGCCGTCAGCGGGTGCTCCTCCGGCACGGACGCCAGCAGCGCCTCCACCGCGGAGCGGTCCGTCACATCACACGCCGTGACATCGACATGAGCGCCCAGTCCGACGAGTTCTTCACGGAAGACGTCCACGCCCTCGGCGGCGGGACCGCTCCGCGACACCAGCAGCAGCCGGCGCACACCCCGCGTATTCACCAGGTGCCGGGCCAGCTCACGCCCCAGACCACCCGTACCACCGGTCACCAGCACCGTACCCTCGGCCGCCCAACGCACCGGCAGCCGCAGCACGATCTTGCCCACATGCTGAGCCCGACTCATGAACCGGAACGCCTCACGCGCCCGCCGCACATCCCACACCCGCACCGGAAGGGGCTGGAGGGCGCCCTCGGCGAAGAGGGCGAGGAGTTCACCGAGCATCGTGTGGATGCGTTCGGGGACCGCTTCGCCGAGGTCGAAGGCGCGGTAGCGCACGTCCCCGACCGTCTGCGGGTCACGGATGTCGGTCTTGCCCATCTCCAGGAAACGCCCACCAGGGGCCGTGATCCGCAGGGAAGCGTCCACGAACTCACCCGCGAGGGCGTTCAACACCACATCCATGGCAGGGAACTTGTCCGCGAAGCCCAGGTCACGGGAGGACGCGATGTGGTCGTCGTCCAGACCCAGCGAGCGCAGCGTCTCCCACTTGCCCTCGCTCGCCGTGGCGAACACCTCGGCGCCCAGGTGCTGCGCGAGCTGGATCGCGGCCATGCCGACACCACCCGCACCGGCGTGGATCAGCACCCGCTCCCCCGCCGCCACCGCGCCCAGGTCACGGAAGGCGTACAGGGCGGTGAGGAAGACCAGCGGCATCGAGGCCGCTTCCTCGTCGGTCCAGGTGCCGGGGACGCGGGTCAGGTAGCGCTCGTCGATGAGGACGGTGTCGGCGAGGCCGCCGGGCACCATGCCCATCACCCGCTCGCCGACGGCGAGTCCGGTGACGTCGGGGCCGACGGCCGTCACGAGACCTGTGGCCTCGGAGCCGAGCAGACCGGCCTCGCCGGGGTACATACCGAGCGCGTTGAGCACATCACGGAAGTTCAGACCCGCGGCCCGCACCTCGATACGGACCTCACGCCCCTCGGGCTCCTCCAGCGCCTCGGGGGCGGGCACGAGGGCCAGGCCGTCGATGCTGCCGGGGACCGTGCTGTCCAGGCGCCACGGGAGTCCGGGCACGGGCAGCAGGCCCGCGCCGGTGGTCAGCCGGGCCAGCCGGGCGACCAGGACGGTGTCGTCGCGTACGGCGAACTCGGTGTCGCCGCCCGCCAGCAGGGCGGGGAGCAGCGGCAGTGCGTCGTCGGCGCGGGAGTCCTCGGCCAGGTCGAGGAGGGCGAACCGGCCGGGGTTCTCGGCCTCGGCGCTGCGGACGAGGCCGTGCGCGGCGGCGGCCGCCAGGTCCCGTACGGCGCGGTCGGTTCCGGCGGCGACGGCGCCGCGGGTGACGAACACCAGGCGTCCGGCGTCGGAGGTGTCCAGCTCCAGCCACTCCCGTACCAGGGACAGGGTGTGGGCGGTGAGGGTGTGGACGGCGTCGGGGGTGTCGCCCTCGGGGGTGTCCAGCGGGACGAGGACCAGGTCGGGTGCGAGGGCCGCGGCCTCGGCGAGACCGGTGACCGGGGTGGGCCAGGAGGCGTCGCCGCCCACGGTGACCGGGCGCACGGTGGCGGTGCCGCTGTCGGGGGCGGGGACCCACTCCAGGCGGAGCAGTCCGTCCTGCTCGCTGCTGTGCAGGGCGGGGGCCTGGAGGGCGGACGGGACGCGCAGGATCAGGGACTCGGCGGAGAGCACCGGGGCGCCCTCGACGTCGACGGCGGCGATGGACACCGTGTCCTCGCCGGTACGGGCGACCCGGACGCGCACCACGGAGGCGCCGCCGGCGTGGAGCGACACCCCGGACCAGGAGAACGGGACGAGCTTCTTGCCGTCGCCGAGCCCGGCGAAGCCGACGGACTGGACGGCGGCGTCGAGCAGCGCCGGGTGCATGCCGTAGTACTCGGCGTCGTCCACCTGGGACGGCAGCGCGACCTCGACGAAGGCTTCGTCGCCGCGGGACCACACGGCGCGCAGGCCCTGGAAGACCGGGCCGTACTCCGTACGCTCGTAGAAGCCCTCCAGGTCGGCGGCGACGGCTCCGCGGGGCGGCCAGACGGCCGCGTCGAAGGCTCCGGTGCGTTCGCCGGTGGTGAGGAGGCCGGTGGCGTGTTCGGTCCAGCGCTGCTCGGGGTCGTCGACGGCCTGCGAGTAGACGGTGACGGGGCGGGCGCCGCTCTTGTCGGGGGCGCCGACCCAGACCTGGACGAGCGCGGCGGAGGTCCGGCTGAGGATGAGGGGCTTGGCGAGGGTCAGTTCCTCGACGCGGTCGCAGCCGACCTGGTCGCCCGCGCGGACGGCGAGTTCGAGGAAGCCGGTGGCGGGGAAGGCCGCCATGCCGCCGACGGTGTGGTCCATCAGCCAGGGGTGGGTCTGGGCGGAGAGGCGTCCGGTGAACAGGACGCCGTCGGTTCCGGCCAGGGAGACGGCGGCGCCGAGCAGCGGGTGCTCGGCGGAGACGAGCCCGGCGGCGCTGACGTCGCCGGCGGCGGCCATCAGGACGGGCCAGTAGCGCTCGTGCTGCCAGCTGTAGGTGGGCAGGTCGGTGCGGCGTGCGCCGGTTCCGTCGAAGAGGGCGGTCCAGTCGACGGGGACACCGGCGACGTGCAGCCGGGCGAGGCCGGTGAGCAGGGCGCGCTCCTCGGCGCGGTCCTTGCGCAGTACGGAGGCGACGACGGCGTCGGCGGCGTCGAGGGTCTGCTGGGCGAGGGCGGTGAGGACACCGTCGGGGCCCAGTTCGACGAAGGCGTTCGCGCCGGCGTCGGCGAGGGCGCGTACCCCGTCGGCGAAGCGGACGGTGGAGCGGACGTGGTCGACCCAGTACTCGGGGCCGGTGAGGAGCCGTTCGTCGGCGACGGCGCCGGTGACGTTGGAGACGACCGGGAGCAGCGGCTCGTGGTATGTGAGGCTCTCGGCGACGCGGCGGAACTCCGCGAGCATCGGCTCCATCAGCGGCGAGTGGAAGGCGTGGCTGACCGACAGGCGTTGGGTCTTGCGGCCCTCGGCGGCGAACTCGGCCGCCAGGGCGAGGACTTCGTGCTCGTCACCGGCGAGGACGACGGACTCGGGCCCGTTGACGGCGGCCAGCGCGACCCCGTCGGTGAGCCGGGCGACCGTCTCCGCCTCGGTGGCCTGGACGGCCACCATGGCGCCGCCGGTGGGGAGTTCCTGCATCAGCCGGGCACGGGCCGCGACCAGGGTGCAGGCGTCCTCCAGCGAGAGCACGCCGGCCACATGGGCGGCGACGATCTCGCCGATGGAGTGTCCGGCGACGAAATCCGGTGTGACTCCCCACGACTCGACGAGCCGGTACAGGGCGACCTCGACGGCGAACAGGGCGGGCTGGGTGTAGCCGGTGCTGTCGAGGAGGGCCGCCTCGGCGGTGCGGCGGCCGGCGAAGACGATCTCGCGCAGCGGGCGGTCCAGGTGCGGATCGAGGAGGGCGAACACCTCGTCCAGCGCCCGCGCGAACACCGGGAAGCGGGCGTACAGTTCGCGGCCCATTCCGGGGCGCTGGGAGCCCTGGCCGGAGAACAGCACGGCGAGGGAGCGTTCGGTGGCGTGGCCGCGGGCCGCCTCGGCGGGGACGCCGTCGAGGCCGGTCAGCAGGACCGCGCGGTGCTCGAAGACGGAGCGGCCGGCGGCCAGGGAGTGGCCGATGTCGAGAGGGGTGGCGCCGGTGAGGGCGGTGAGCCGGGCGAGCTGGTCGCCGAGGGCCGCCTCGGTGCGGGCGGAGACCGGCCAGGGGATGACGGCGGGCACGGTCGCGGGCTCCGCGGGGGTCTCGGTTCCGGCCGCGGGTTCGGCCTGTTCGAGCAGGACGTGGGCGTTGGTGCCGCTGATGCCGAAGGAGGAGACACCGGCCCGGCGCGGGCGGCCCGTCTCGGGCCAGTCCGTGGCGTCGGTGAGCAGGCGTACGGCGCCGGAGGTCCAGTCGACGTGGCGGGAGGGGGTGTCGGCGTGCAGGGTCTTCGGGAGGACCCCGTGGCGCATGGCCATGACCATCTTGATGATGCCCGCGACGCCGGCGGCGGCCTGGGAGTGGCCGATGTTCGACTTGATCGAGCCGAGCAGCAGCGGCTGGTCACCGGTCCGGTCCCGGCCGTACGTGGCGAGGAGGGCCTGTGCCTCGATGGGGTCGCCGAGCGGGGTGCCGGTGCCGTGCGCCTCGACGGCGTCGACGTCGGCGGGGGTGAGGCCGGCCGCCGTCAGGGCCTGGTGGATGACGCGCTGCTGGGAGGGGCCGTTGGGCGCGGTGAAGCCGTTGGAGGCGCCGTCCTGGTTGACGGCGGAGCCGCGGATCACGGCGAGGACGGGGTGACCGTTGCGGCGGGCGTCGGACAGCCGCTCCAGCAGGAGCACGCCGACGCCTTCGGACCAGCCGGTGCCGTCGGCCTCGTCGGCGAACGCCTTGCAGCGGCCGTCGCCGGCCAGTCCGCCCTGGCGGGAGAACTCCATCAGCGAGCCGGGCGCGGACATGACGTTGGCGCCGCCGGCGAGGGCGAGGGTGCACTCCCCCGCGCGCAGGGCGTGGGTGGCGGCGTGCAGCGCGACGAGCGAGGAGGAGCAGGCCGTGTCGACGGTGACCGCCGGGCCCTCCAGGCCCAGGGTGTACGAGAGGCGGCCGGAGATGGCGCTGGCGGCGATGCCGGTGCCGATGTCGCCGGTGGCGTCGGCGAGCGACCGGATCATCAGATACGCGTAGTCCTGGCCGTTGGTGCCGACGAAGACCCCGGTACGGCTGCCGCGCAGTGTGCGCGGGTCGATGCCGGCGCGCTCGACGACCTCCCAGGACGTCTCCAGGAGCAGCCGCTGCTGCGGGTCCATGGAGACGGCCTCGCGTGGCGACACCCCGAAGAACGCGGCGTCGAAGTCGGCGGCCCCGTCGAGGAATCCGCCCTGCTGGCTGACGGCGTGACCGCGGGCGTCGACCCCGGCGTCGCTCAGCGCGTCCAGGTCCCAGCCGCGGTCGGTGGGGAAGCCGGAGACGGCGTCGGTGCCGGTGGCGACGAGGTTCCACAGGTCGTCCGGGGAGCTGACGCCCCCGGGGTAACGGCAGCTCATCGCGACGACCGCGATGGGCTCCGAGGCCGCGGCGGCGAGTTCACGGTTCTGCCGCCGCAGGCGCTCGGTCTCCTTGAGCGAGGCCCGGAGAGCTTCGACAACTTTTTCGCTGGGCGTGGTCATGTTGGCTCCGTCAGTCCTGCTCTTCGTCAGGGTTGCCGTTGAGTGCCGCCTGCACCAGAGCGTCGATCTCCATGGCGTCGATCGACGCGTCGTACGCGCCGTCGGCGCCGTCGGCGGCCGTGGTGTCCTGGTCGGTGCCGGTCACGGCGGGGCTCTGCCCGGCGAGTTCCAGCAGCTGGTCCAGGAGTCCGCTCTCGCGCAGCCGGTCCAGGGGGACGCCGCTGAGGGCGGCGCGCACGGCCCGTTCCTCGGCGTTGTCGGCACCGGGGGTGCCGGCGTCGCCGGGGAGGAGCTGTCCGAGGATGTGGTCGGCGAGGGCGGCGGGGGTGGGGTGGTCGAACACGAGGGTCGCGGACAGGGTGAGTCCGGTGGCGGCGTTGAGCTGGTTGCGCAGCTCAACGGCGCCGAGTGAGTCGAATCCGAGGTCGCGGAAGGCCTTGTCGGGGCCGACCTGGTCGGTTCCGGTGTGGCCGAGGACCTCGGCGGCGCGTTCCCGCACCAGGGTGAGGACGCTCGGGGCGCGGCGGCCCTCGGGGAGCCGGGCGAGCCGGTCCCTGAGTGCGGTGCCCGGTCGCCCGGTGTCGCCCTCGGTGGTGGCCGGGCGGGCGGTGAGGGCCGCGTACGCGGGCATCTCGGCCAGCAGGCTGCTGGGCCGGACGGTGGTGAAGGCGCGGACGAACCGGTCGGGTTCGACGTCAGCGACGACGGCGACCGGGTCGGTGCCGGTGACGACCTGGCGCAGGGCCAGGACGGCGAGGTCCGGGTCGAGCGGCCGGATGCCGGTGCGGCGGGCGAGCGCGGCGGCGCGGACACCGTCGGCCATGCCCTCCCCGCCCCAGGCTCCGTACGCGACGGAGGTGGCCGGGAGTCCTTCGGCGCGGCGCCGTTCGGCGAGGGCGTCGAGGACGGCGTTGGCCGCCGCGTAGGTGGCCTGGCCGGGGTTGCCGACCGCGGCGGACGCGGACGAGAAGAGGGCGAAGACCTCCAGGTCGTGGCCGCGGGTCAGTTCGTCGAGGAGCAGCGCCGAGGTGACCTTGGCGCGGAACACGGCGGCGAACCGCTCGGGGGTGAGGCCGTCCACGACACCGTCGTCGAGAACGCCCGCGGTGTGGATCACGCCGGTGAGGGGCGCGTGGTCTGGGGTCGCGGCGAGGACGGCGGCCAGCGCGTCCCGGTCCGCGGTGTCGCAGGCGGTGATGACGGGTTCGGCGCCCAGTGCGCGCAGGTCGGCGGCGAGTTGGGCGGCGCCGGGCGCGTCGGGTCCGGTGCGGCTGAGGAGCACCAGGCGGCGGGCGCCGGCCCCGGCGAGCCTGCGGGCGGTGCGGGCGCCGAGGGCGCCGGTGCCGCCGGTGATCAGGACGGTGCCGGTGGGCTGCCAGTCGCGCGGTGTGCCGGGCTGTACGGCGGCGAGGCGGCGGCCGAAGACCGCGCCGGGCCGGACGGCGAGCTGGTCCTCGCCCTCGGGGTCGGCGAGGACGGCGGCCAGGCGCTCCGCGGTCCGCTCGTCGAGGGCGAGGGGCAGGTCGATGGTGCCGCCCCAGCGCTGCGGGTACTCCAGTGCGGCGACCCGGCCGAGTCCGTGGACGGCGGCCTGGAGCGGTGCGGCCACGGTCTCGGCGGGCGAGACGGCGGCGGCGCCGCGGGTGAGGCACCAGAGCGGGGCGTCGACACGGGCGTCCCCGAGGGCCTGGATCAGGGTGGCCGTCAGGGCCGCCCCGGTGGGCACGCCGTCGGTGAGCCCGGCGTCCACGGCCCCCGTACGTCCGGTGTCCGTGTCGCCCGTGCGTCCGGCGACGGCGAGCAGGGAGACGACGCCGGTCGGCGGGGTGTCCGTGGTGAGGTGGGCGCGGAGCGCGGCGGTGAGTGCGGCGCGGTCCTGTCCGGTGGTCTCCACGATGCGGGCACCGGCGCCGAGGGCGCGCAGTACGGCGGTGGTCCACGGGTGGCCGGCGTGGCCGGCGGGCACCACGGCGAGCCAGTCGCCGGTGGGGGCCTTGGCGGTGGCCCGGTTCAGGGGCCGCCAGGCGATGCGCTGGCGCCAGCCGTCGACGGTGGCCTGGTCGCCCTGCTTGCGCCGCCAGTCGCGCAGCGCGGGCAGGACCCGCAGCAGCGCGTCGCCGTCCACGCCCAGCTCCCCGGCGAGGGAGTCGAACTTCTCGTCCTGGACGGCGGCCCAGAAGGCGGCGTCCCCGGCGTCCGGCACCTGCTCGGTGGGGGCGGCGGGCGCCTCGTCGGGCCAGAAACGCTGTTGGCGGAAGGCGTAGGTGGGCAGGTCGACACGGCGGGCGCCGGTGCCGTCCAGGAGCGCCGGCCAGTCGACGGGCTGGCCGGCCGCGTGCAGCCGGGCCACCGCCGTGATCAGGGAGCGCTCCTCGTCGCGTCCGGTGCGCAGCGCCGGGACGACCGCGGGGGCGGGCCGGTTCTCGTCGGCGAGGGTGTCGAGGGTGTCCTGCGCGAGCCCGCACAGCACACCGTCGGGGCCCAGTTCGAGGTAGCGGGTGGCGCCGCGGGCGGCGAGGGTACGGACACCGTCGCCGAAGCGGACGGCGCCGCGTACGTGCTCGACCCAGTACCGGGGGTCGCACACCTGGTCGTCGGTGGCCGGTTCCCCGGTGAGGTTCGACACCAGGGGCAGCTTCGGCGAGGTGTACGACACGCTCCGGGTGACCCGTTCGAAGTCCTGAAGCATGGCGTCCATGTGGAGTGAGTGAAACGCATGGCTCACCCGCAAACGCCTAGTCTTCCTGCCGAGTGCGGCGAACTCGTCGGCGAGCGCGGTCACCGCGTCCTCGTCGCCGGAGACCACGACGGCCTCCGGGCCGTTGACGGCGGCGAGCGAGACGCCCTCGGTGAGGCGCGCGGTGACCTCGTCCTCGGCGGCGCGGACGGCGAGCATGGCGCCGCCGGCCGGGAGTGCCTGCATGAGGCGGGCGCGGGCGGCGACGATCCGGCAGGCGTCCTCCAGGGTGAACACCCCGGCGACATGCGCGGCGGCGATCTCGCCGACCGAGTGTCCGGCCAGCAGGTCGGGCCGTACGCCCCACGACTCGACGAGCCGGTGCAGGGCCACGCCGAGTGCGAAGAGGGCGGGCTGGGTCCAGCCGGTGGAGTCGAGGAGGTCGGCCTCGGGTGTGCCCTCGGCCGCGAACATCACCTCGCGCAGCGGGCGGTCGAGTACCCGGTCGAAGTGGTCGAGGATCTCGTCGAGGGCCGCCGCGAAGACCGGGAAGCGGGCGTACAGGGCCCGTCCCGCGCCGGCTCGCTGGGAGCCCTGGCCGGGGAAGAGGAACGCGGTCCGGCCACCGGAGGCGGCCCGCCCGCGCAGTACGGCCGCGTCGCCGCGGCCCTCCGCGAGCGCGGTGAGCGCGTCGAGGAGTTCGTCGTGTCCGGCGACGGCGAGCACCGCGCGGTGTTCGAAGGCGGAGCGGGTGGTGCCCAGGGAGAGCGCCAGGTCGGCGGTGGTCGCCGGGGTCCCGGGAGCGGCGGTGAGCCGGTCGCGGAGCCGGGCGGCCTGGTCGGCCAGGGCGTCCGCGCTCGCCGCGGAGAGCGGTACGGGCAGCGGCCGTACGACAGCGGCGGGTGCGGCCGGTTCCGGCGTATCGGGGGCCTGTTCGAGGATGACGTGGGCGTTGGTGCCGCTGGCGCCGAAGGAGGAGACCGCCGCGCGGCGGGGCCGTCCGGTCTCGGGCCAGTCGGCGGTCCCGGTGAGCAGCCGTACCGCGTCCGGGTCCCAGGCGACATGGCGGGAGGGCCGGTCGGCGTGGAGCGTACGGGGCAGGGTGCCGTGGCGCATGGCGAGGACCATCTTGATGATCCCGGCGACGCCGGACGCGGCCTGTGTGTGGCCGATGTTGGACTTGACGGAGCCGAGCAGCAGCGGGCGCCGCGGGTCGCGGTCGCGTCCGTACGTCGCCAGCAGGGCCTGTGCCTCGATGGGGTCGCCGAGGGTGGTGCCGGTGCCGTGCGCCTCCACCGCGTCGACCTCGCCGGCGGTGAGGCCGGCGGCGGCCAGCGCCTTGCGGATGACGCGCTGCTGGGAGGGGCCGTTGGGGGCGGTCAGGCCGTTGGAGGCGCCGTCCTGGTTGATGGCGGAGCCGCGCAGCACGGCGAGGACGTCGTGGCCGCGGCGGCGTGCCTCGGAGAGGCGTTCCACGACGAGCATGCCCACGCCCTCGGCCCAGGCGGTGCCGTCGGCGTCGTCGGAGAAGGGCTTGCAGCGGCCGTCCGGGGAGAGGGCGCCCATCTCGCCGAACTCGACGAAGCCGACCGGGGTGGACATCACGGTGACGCCGCCCGCGAGGGCCAGGGAGCACTCGCCGGAGCGGATCGCCTGGGCGGCGAGGTGCAGGGCGGTCAGGGAGGAGGAGCAGGCGGTGTCGACGCTGACGGACGGGCCTTCGAGTCCGAGGGTGTAGGAGAGGCGGCCGGAGAGGAGGCTCGCGGACTGGGCGGTCTCGACGTGTCCGGACTGGCCGATGGCGGGGCGGTAGTCGCCGCTGCCGCCGCCGACGAAGACGCCGGTGTCGCCGCCGCGCAGGGCGGCGGGGTCGATACCGGCCCGCTCCAGGGCCTCCCAGGCCGCCTGGAGCACGATCCGCTGCTGCGGGTCGATGACCAGGGCCTCGCGGGGTGAGATCCCGAAGAAGGCGGGGTCGAAGTCGGCGACGTCGTAGAGGAATCCGCCCTCACGGGTGACGCTGCGGCCCCGGCCGTCCCGGTCGCCGTGCAGGAGCCGTTCGAGGTCCCAGCCGCGGTCCGTGGGGAAGCCGCCGATGGCGTCGGTCCCGGCGCCGAGCAGGTCCCACAGGTCCTCGGGCGAGCGGACGTCGCCCGGGTAGCGGCAGCTCATGCCGACGATGACGATCGGGTCGTCCCCGTCGGCGTCCGCGCGGACCGGGGCGGCGACGGACGCGGTGTCCTCGCCGAGGAGTTCGGACAGCAGGTGTTCGGCGAGGGCTACCGGTGTCGGGTAGTCGAACACGAGGGTCGCGGGCAGGGTGAGGCCGGTGCCGGTGGCGAGCCGGCCGCGCAGGTCGACGGCGGTGAGCGAGTCGAAGCCGAGGTCCCTGAAGGCGTGCTCGGCCGGTACGGCGCCCGCGTCGGCGTGGCCGAGGACCGAGGCGGCCTCGGTGAGCACCAGGCCGAGAAGGGTACGGACGCGGTCGGCGCGGTCCGAGCGCCGCAGCCGGTCGCGGAGTTCGGCGGCGGTCCCGGCGTCGGCGCCGTCCCCGTCGGTGGTGCGCAGGGCCTCGCGTGCCTCGGGCAGGGCGGTGAACAGCGGACCGGGCCGGGTCAGGGTGAACGCCGGGGCGAACCGGTCCCAGGCGACGTCCGCGACGGTCACGGACGCGGTGGCCGCCGGGTCCGCGGCGGCCTCCCCGGTCACCGCGGCGAGTACGGCGAGCGCGCGGTCCGGTGCCATGGCGGGCAGGCCGTTGGCGCGCAGATGGGCGGCGAGCCCGTCGGGACCCGCGCCCTGCCAGGCGCCCCAGGCGACGGAGACGGCGTTGGTGCCACGGGTGCGGTGTTCCTGGACGAGGGCGTCCAGGCAGGCACCGGCGGCGGCGCCCGCGCCCTGTCCGCTGACGCCCCAGACGGCGGAGATCGAGCCGAAGACGACGAACGCGTCCAGCGGCAGATCACCGACGGCGGTGGTCAACGCCGCGTAGGCGGAGCGTACTTCGGACGGTACGGGCACCGTCCGCGCGCCGGTGTCGCCGGTGTGGACGACGGCGGTGAGCGGACGGTCGGCCGGCAGCGCGGCCACGGCGTCCTGGAGCGGACCGGCGTCGGCCGGGTCGTCGTGCCGGACGAGGGTGAGGGCGGCGCCGGCCGCTTCCAGATCGGCGCGGAGCGCGCTCACCGTGTCCGGTCCGGCCGCCGGGTCCGGCGCGGCGCCGGGCCCGGCGAGAACGACCTCGGCCGCGCCCTGTCCGGCGGCCCAGCGGGCGACGTGTCCGGCGAAGCCCTCGGGGGCTCCGGTGATCAGAACGGTCCCGGTGGGGCGCCAGACGGCCCGCGGCTGCTGGGGCCGGCCGGTGGCCCGGGTCAGCCGGCGGCCGTGGACACCGGAGGCGCGCAGCGCGACCTGGTCCTCGGCGGGGCCGCCCGCCTGGGTGAGGACGGCCCGCAGACGGTCCGCGGTGCGGGCGTCGGCGACCTGGTCCACGTCGACGAGTCCGCCCCAACGCGCGGGCTCCTCCAGGGCGATGACCCGGCCGAGCCCCCAGACGGCCGCCTGCTCGGGGTCGGCGGCGGTGTCGGCGCTGCCCACGGAGACGGCGCCCCGGGTGACGCACCACAACGGCGCCTCGATCCCGGCGGCCGCCAAGAGCCGCAGCAGGACGTCGGGGCCGGCGGCACCGAGCGAGAGGACCCCGGTGTACGTGGCGGAACCGGCAGCCGTGTCGAGCAGGGCGGCGAGGGCGTCCTCGTCGCCGTCGGGGACGGCGAGGCGCCTGGCGTGCTCGCCGAGCGCCCCGGCCAGGGCCTCGGCCCACGGGTCGCCGTCGGGCGTGGCCGGGGTGAGGACCAGCCAGGTCCCTTCGACGCCCGGGGTGGCGGGAAGGGCGAGGGGCTGCCAGGTGACGCCGTAGCGCCAGCCGTCGAGCAGCGCGCGCTCGGACCGGTCGCGGCGCCAGGTCGACAGGGCGGGCAGCACGCCCGACAGGAGCGAGTCGTCGAGGTCGAGGGTGGCGGAGAGGGATTCCAGGTCCTCGCGTTCCACGGCGGCCCAGAACGCGGCGTCCACCGGGTCCTGTCCGGCGCCGGCGCCGTGCCCGGTCGCGGGCTCGGGCCAGTACAGCTCGCGCTGGAAGGCGTAGGTGGGCAGCTCGGTGCGGCGGGCGCCGGTGCCGGAGAACCAGGCGGCCCAGTCGACCACGACACCGGCCGTGTGCAGCCGGGCCAGTGCGGCGAGCAGGGCGTGCTCCTCGCCGCGGTCCTTGCGCTGGGCGGCGACGCTCACGACATCGGCGGCGTCGTCGAGGACCCGGGCGGCCATACCGGTCAGCACCCCGTCGGGCCCGATCTCCAGGAAGGCGTCGGCCCCGGCCCCGGCGAGGGCGCGGACCCCGTCGGCGAACCGGACGGTGCCCCGGACGTGCCGTACCCAGTACTCGGGATCGGTCAGCAGACCCGGCTCGGCGAGAGCGCCCGTGACATTCGAGACCACGGGGATACGGGGCTCCGCGTACGTCAGTCCCTCCGCGACCCGGCGGAACCCGGCGAGCATCGGCTCCATCAGCGGCGAGTGGAACGCGTGACTCACCGACAGGCGCTGCGTCTTACGCCCCTCGGCGGCGAACTCGGCTGCCAGGGCGAGGACTTCCTCCTCACCTCCGGCGAGGACGACCGACTCGGGACCGTTGACGGCGGCCAGCGCCACCCCGTCCGTGAGCCGGTCGGCCGTCTCCTCCTCGGTGGCCTGGACGGCCACCATCGCGCCGCCCGAGGGCAGTTCCTGCATCAGCCGGGCGCGTGCCTCGACCAGCGCGCAGGCGTCCTCCAGGGAGAACACCCCCGCCACATGCGCGGCGGCGATCTCGCCGATGGAGTGACCGGCCACGAACTCCGGGGTCACACCCCACGACTCGACCAGCCGGTACAGCGCCACTTCGAACGCGAACAGCGCGGGCTGCGCGTAACCGGTGGTGTCCAGCAGGGCGGTGTCGTCCGCGAACAGCGCCTCCCGCAGATCCGCCACGTCCAGACGGGCGAGCACCGCGTCCAGCGCTTCCGCGAACACCGGGAAGCGGCCGTACAGTTCACGGCCCATCCCGGCGCGCTGCGAGCCCTGGCCGGAGAAGAGGACGGCGGGACGGCGCTCGGCGGCGCGGTCGCGGACGGTCTCCACCGGGGTGCCGTCGGGCGTCATCAGCAGGACCGCGCGGTGCGCGAAGGCGCTGCGGCCGACGGCCAGGCTGTAGGCGGTGTCGAGGACGGGGGTGGCGGGGTGGGCCTCGGCGAAGGAGTGGAGTCGGGCGGTCTGCGCGGTGAGCGCCCGCTCGGAGCGCGCGGCGAGCGGCCACGGCACGACGGCCGGGGCGGGCCCGGTCGGGGCGGGGGTCTCCGGCTCCGCGACGGGCGCGGGCTGTTCGAGGATGACGTGGGCGTTGGTGCCGCTCACGCCGAACGCGGAGACCCCGGCGCGGCGGGGGTGGCCCGTCTCGGGCCAGGCCCGGTGCTCGCGCAGCAACTCCACGGTGCCGCCGGACCAGTCGACGTGCGAGGACGGGGCGTCCACGTGCAGGGTGCGCGGGAGTTCACCGCGGCCCAGGGCGAGGATCGTCTTGATGACTCCGGCGGCGCCCGCGGCGGCCTGGGTGTGGCCCAGGTTGGACTTGACCGTGCCGAGCAGCAGCGGCTGCCGGGGGTCGCGGCCTTCGCCGTACGCGGCGATCAGGGCGTGGGCCTCGATCGGGTCGCCGAGGGCGGTGCCGGTGCCGTGCGCCTCGACGGCGTCCACGTCGGCGGGGGTGAGGCGGGCGTCGGCGAGCGCCTGGCGGATGACGCGCTGCTGGGCGCGGCCGTTGGGGGCGGTCAGGCCGTTGGACGCGCCGTCCTGGTTGACGGCGGAGCCGCCCAGTACGGCGAGGACCGGGTGGTCGTGGCGGCGGGCGTCGGACAGCCGCTCCAGGACGAGGACGCCGGCGCCCTCGGACCAGGCGGTGCCGTCGGCGGAGTCGGCGAACGCCTTGCAGCGGCCGTCGCCCGCCAGTCCGCCCTGCGCGGTGAACTCCACGAAGGCGTCGGGGCTGGCCATCACGGAGACACCGCCCGCGAGGACCAGGGAGCACTCGCCGGAGCGCAGGGCGCCCGCGGCCATGTGCAGGGCGACCAGCGCGGAGGAGCAGGCCGTGTCGACGGTGATCGCCGGGCCCTCCAGGCCCAGGGTGTAGGAGAGGCGGCCGGACATGACGCTGGCGGTGGTGCCGGTGGCGGCGTGGCCCTGCACGTCGGTGGTGCCGCGGCGGAGCATGGTGGCGTAGTCCTGGCCGTTGGTGCCGACGAAGACACCGGTGGCGGAGCCGCGCAGCCGCTGCGGGTCGATGCCGGCCCGCTCCAGGGCCTCCCAGGAGGTCTCCAGCAGGAGCCGCTGCTGCGGGTCCATGGCCAGGGCCTCGCGCGGGGAGATCCCGAAGAAGGAGGCGTCGAAGAGTCCGGCGCCTTCGAGGAAGCCGCCCTCCAGGGTGGCGGAGCCGCCGCGGGCGAGGGCGTCGAGGTCCCAGCCGCGGTCGGCGGGGAAGCCGGAGACGGCGTCGCGGCCCTCGTCCAGCAGGCGCCACAGGTCCTCGGGCGACTCGACGCCGCCGGGGAAGCGGCAGCCCATGCCGACCACGACGACCGGGTCGTCGTCGGTGGCGCGCCCGCCGGCGTCGGCGGCGCCGTGGCCCGCGGTGGGCTCGGGCAGGTCGCCGAGGATCTCGGTGAGGAGGTGGGCGGCGAGGTCGCGGGCGGTCGGGAAGTCGTAGACGAGGGTCGCGGGCAGCCGCAGCCCGGTGGTGGCGCCGAGGGTGTTGCGGAGTTCGACGGTGGTCAGCGAGTCGAAGCCGAGGTCGGTGAAGGCCCGGTCGGGTTCGACGGCGCCGGGGTCGGGGTGGCCGAGGACGGCGGCGACCTGGGCGCGCAGGAAGTCCAGCACGTACCGCTCGCGGGCGGGTCCGGTGAGGGCGGCGACCTGGTGGCGCAGGACCGGTCCGGTGCCGCCGGGGGTGGCGGTGGCCTCGGTGGTGGCGCGGAGTTCGGGCAGGTCGCCGACGAGGGCGCGGTGCGGGGTGAAGACGGTGGCGTAGCGCTGCCAGTCGATGTCGGCGACGACCAGTGCGGTGTCGCCGTGGCCGACGGCGGTGTCGAGGGCGGCGAGCGCGTCCTCGGGGCTCATCGGGGTGAAGCCGCCGCGCCGGACCCGGTCCTCGATCCCGGTGCCGTCGCCGGCCATTCCGGTGCCCGCCCAGGGGCCCCAGGCCACGGAGGTGGCGGGCAGGTCCTGGGCGTGGCGGTGTTCGGCGAGGGCGTCGAGGTAGGCGTTGGCGGCGGCGTAGTTGCCCTGCCCGGCGGCGCCGAGGGCGCCCGCGGTCGAGGAGAACAGGACGAAGCCGGTGAGGCCGAGGTCGCGGGTCAGCTCGTGCAGGTGGGCGGCGGAGCGGGCCTTGGCGTCCAGGACGGTGGCGAACCGCTCGGGGGTGAGGGTGTCGAGGAGTCCGTCGTCGAGGACGCCGGCCGCGTGCACCACGGTGGTGAGCGGATGTGCTTCGGGTACGGAGGCGAGGAGCGCGGCGAGGGCGTCCCGGTCGGCGGTGTCGCAGGCGGCGACGGTGACCTCGGCGCCCGACTCGCGCAGTTCCGCGGCGAGTTCGGCGGCGCCGGGGGCGTCGGGGCCGCGCCGTCCCGCGAGCAGCAGGTGCGGGGTGCCGCGGTCGGCGAGGCGGCGGGCGACGTGGGCGCCGAGGGCGCCGGTGCCGCCGGTGATCAGGACGGTGCCTTGGGGGGCGAACGGGCGGGGCGCCTCGTGGGCCGGGGCCGGGTGGTGGGCGAGACGCCGGGCGTAGGTGGCCGAGGCGCGGACGGCGAGCTGGTTCTCGTCGCCGGGGGTGGCGAGGAGGTGCGCGAGGCGCCGTACGGTCCGGTCGTCGATCAGTTCGGGCAGGTCGACCAGGGCGAGGCGGCGCTCGGGGTGTTCGAGGGCGGCGGCGCGGCCGAGGCCCCAGAGGGCGGCCTGTCCGGGGTGGGCGAGCCGGTCGGCGCGGCCGGTGGAGACGGCCTGCCGGGTGACGATCCAGACCGGGGCGGTGATCCCGGCGTCGTCGAGGGCGGTCAGGGCGGTGGCGGTGGGGGTCAGCGCCGCGGTGCCCGCCGGGTCGTCGGCACTGTCGTCGCCGGTGAGGGCGAGCAGGGCGAGGACGCCGGTGAACGCACCGTCGGGGCGCGGGAGTTCGCGCAGGGTGTCGGCGAGCGCGGTGCGGTCGGCGGTGGCGACGGTGACCTCGGTGGTGGTGAGGCCGAGGGTGTCCAGGAGCGCGGTGGCGCCGGGGTCGGGGGCGCCGGCCGGGCGCAGGACCAGCCAGGTGCCGTCGGGGCGGCCGGTGGGCGCGCCGTCCAGCGGCTTCCACACGGCGCGGTGGCGGCGGCCGTCCGCGGTGGCCCGCTCGGTGCGGCGGCGGCGCCACGAGGAGAGGGCCGGGACGAGGGCGGCGAGGGTGTCGTCGTCCAGTCCGAGGTCGGCGCCGAGGGCGGGGAGGTCGGCGCGTTCGACGGCCGCCCAGAACGCGGCGTCGGCGCCGCTGTCGGCGGGTCCCGCGGCGGTGCCGGGGGTGGGGGTGGTGTCGGGCCAGTAGCGGCTGCGCTGGAAGGCGTAGGTGGGCAGGTCGATCCGGCGGGCGGTGGTGCCGTGCAGGGTGCCGGTCCAGTCGACGGGGATGCCGTGGACGTACAGACGGGCGAGGGCCGCGGTGAGGGCGGGCGCCTCGTCGCGGTCGCGGCGCAGCGCGGGGACGGCGGCCACGGGGGCCGTGTCCTGGTCGTCGAGGACCGTGCGGGCGGCGGCGGACAGGGTGCCGTCGGGGCCGAGTTCGAGGTAGGAGGTGACGCCCTGGCGGGCGAGGGCGCGTACCGCGTCGGCGAACCGGACGGTGGCGCGGACCTGGTTCACCCAGTACTCGGGGGTACGGAGTTCTCCCGCGGCGGCGAGGTCGCCGGTGACCGTGGAGACGACGGTCAGCAGGGGCGCGTGGTAGGTGAGGCCGCGGGCGACGCGGGCGAAGTCGTCGAGCATGGCGTCCATGCGCGGCGAGTGGAAGGCGTGGCTGACCCGCAGGGCGCGGGTGCGTCGGCCGGTCCCGGCGAGGCGTGCGGCGACGGCGGTGACGGGTTCCTCGTCACCGGCGATCACCACGGCGCGGGGGCCGTTGACCGCGGCGAGGGAGACCTGGTCCTCCAGCCCTTCGAGCAGGGGCAGCACCTCGTCCTCGGTGGCCTCGACGGCGACCATGGCGCCGCCGGCCGGGAGCGCCGCCATGAGCCGGCCGCGGGCGGCGACCAGGGTGCAGGCGTCCTCCAGGGAGAACACACCGGCGACATGGGCGGCGGCGATCTCGCCGATGGAGTGGCCGGCCACGCTGTCCGGGCGGACGCCCCAGGACTCGACGAGCCGGAACAGGGCGACTTCGAGGGCGAACAGGGCGGGCTGGGTGTACGCGGTGTCGTGCAGGAGGGCGGCCTCGGGGGTGCCGTCCCCGGCGAACAGCACCTCGCGCAGCGGACGGTCGAGTTCCTGGTCGAAGCGGGTGAGGACGGCGTCCAGGGCCTCGGCGAACACCGGGTGGCGCTCGTACAGTCCGCGTCCCATGGCGGCGCGCTGGCTGCCCTGGCCGGTGAAGAGGAAGGCGAGCCGGCCGCGTGCGGGGGCTCCGGTGAGGAGGGCGCCGTCGGGGGTCGTGTCGCGCAGCGCGGTCAGGGCGCGCAGCAGCGTGTCGCGGTCGGTGGTGAGGGCGACGGCCCGGTGCTCCAGGGCGGCGCGGGAGGTGGCCAGGGAGCGTGCGAGGTCCGTCAGCGGCAGTGCGGGGTGGTCGGTGAGGTGGCCGAGGAGGCGGTCCGCCTGGTCGCGCAGGGCGGCGGCGGTGCGGGCGGACAGCACCACGGGGACGCCGTCCGGCAGGACGCCGGGCTCGTCGGGCGCCGTCGGCCCGGGCTCCTCGGGGGCGGCCTGTTCGACGATGGTGTGGACGTTGGTGCCGGAGAGGCCGAAGGAGGAGATGCCGGCCCGGTAGGGGCGGCCGGTCTCGGGCCAGGGCACGGTCTCGGTGGCGAGGTCGATGGCGCCGGAGGTCCAGTCGACGTGGCTGGACGGGGTGTCGACGTGCAGGGTGCGCGGGACGGTGCCGTGGCGCATCGCCATGACCATCTTCATGACCCCGGCGATCCCGGAGGCCATCTGGGTGTGGCCGATGTTCGACTTCACCGAGCCGAGCAGCAGCGGCCGCTCCTCGGGGCGGTCCTGACCGTACGTGGCGAGCAGGGCCTGTGCCTCGATGGGGTCGCCGAGGGCGGTGCCGGTGCCGTGGCCCTCGACGACGTCCACCTCGCCCGCGGTGAGTCCGGCGTTGGCGAGTGCCTGGCGGATGACCCGGGCCTGGGAGGGGCCGTTGGGCGCGGTGAGGCCGTTGGAGGCGCCGTCCTGGTTGACGGCGGAGCCGCGGATCACGGCGAGGACGGGGTGGCCGTTGCGGCGCGCGTCGGAGAGCCGTTCGACGAGGACCAGGCCGACGCCCTCGGCGAGGCTCATGCCGTCGGCGCCCTCGGCGTACGCCTTGCAGCGCCCGTCGGGGGCCATGGCGCGCTGCCTGCTGAAGCCGGTGAACGCCTGCGGGGTGGCCATCACGCTGACGCCGCCGGCCAGGGCGAGGGTGGACTCGCCGTTGCGCAGCGACTGGCAGGCCAGGTGCAGCGCGACCAGGGAGGAGGAGCAGGCGGTGTCCAGGGTGACGGCCGGGCCCTCCAGGCCGAAGGTGTAGGCGAGGCGTCCGGACATGACGCTGGAGATGGTGCCGGTGATGAGGTGGCCCTCGGCGCCCTCGGCGCTCGCGCCGCCCGCGCTGTAGTCCTGGTAGCTGGCGCCGATGAAGGTGCCGGTGAGGCTGGAGCGCAGGGTCGCCGGGTCGATCCCGGCGCGTTCCATGGCCTCCCAGCCGGTCTCCAGGAGCAGCCGCTGCTGCGGGTCCATGGACAGCGCCTCGCGGGGCGAGATGCCGAAGAAGCCGGCGTCGAAGTCGGCGACGTCGTGCAGGAATCCGCCCTGCGTGGAGTAGGTGGTGCCGGGCCGGTCGGGGTCCGGGTCGTACAGGGCGTCGGCGTCCCAGCCCCGGTCGGCGGGGAAGCCGGTGATGGCGTCGGCGCCGGCCTCGACCAGCTCCCACAGGGCCTCGGGCGAGGTGACGCCGCCCGGGTAGCGGCAGCTCATCGCGATGACGGCGATCGGGTCGTCGTCGAGGGCGGCCGTGGTACGGACCGGTCCTTCGGCCTCGGCCGAGGGGCCGCCGATCAGGCCGCGGAGGAAGCCGACCAGGGTGAGCGG
The DNA here is from genome assembly GCF_042755665.1 of Streptomyces sp. NPDC059142. Taxonomy (NCBI): domain Bacteria; kingdom Bacillati; phylum Actinomycetota; class Actinomycetes; order Kitasatosporales; family Streptomycetaceae; genus Streptomyces; species Streptomyces sp. NPDC059142. Next base: position 46,908 of record NZ_JBHZDA010000008.1, on the reverse strand, counting down.
GTCCGGGTAGTCGAACACCATGGTGCTCGGCAGGGTGAGGCCGGTGACGGCGGCCAGCCGGTTGCGCAGGTCGACGGCGGTGAGCGAGTCGAAGCCGACGTCGCGGAAGGCGCGCCGCTCGGACAGCGTCTCCGGGGAGGCGTGGCCGAGGACGGTGGCGGCCTCGGAGCGCACCAGGTCGAGCAGGAGCCGGCCCTGCTCACCGGCGGGCAGGGCGCGCAGCCGGGCGGTGAACTCGCCGCCCTCGGCGGCGCGGGCCGCGCTCTCCTCGGTGAGGGCACGGACCTCGGGCACGTCCTCGAAGAGGTCGGTGGGCCGCGAGGAGGTGAAGACCGGGTGGTAGCGGTCCCAGTCGACGTCGGCGACGGCGAGCGCGCCCTCGTCCGCGTCGAGGGCCTGCCGCAGCCCGGAGAGGGCCAGCTTCGGGTCCATGAAGACGAGGCCGCTGCGGCGGATCTGCGTGGGGTCGACGCGGCCGAGCTTCATGTCGTCGGCCCAGATGCCCCAGGAAACGGCGGTGCCGTGGGCGCCGCGGGCGCGCCGGTGCTCGGCGAGCGCGTTGAGGTGGGCGTTGGCGGCGACGTACGCGGCGTGCCGGCCGCTGCCCCACATCCCGGCGGTGGAGGAGTAGAGGACGAACGCGTCGAGCTGTGCGTCGTCGAGGAGTTCGTCGAGGTGGGTGGCGCCGGCGGTCTTGGCGTGGACGACCTTGGCGAACGCGTCGAGGCTGGTCTCGTCGATGCTCTGGAGTTCGATGACGGCGGCGGTGTGGAAGACGCTGCGGACGGTACGGCCCTCGGCGGTGAGCCGGTCGAGGAGGGCAGCGACGGCGTCGCGGTCGGCGACGTCGCAGGCGGCGACGGTCACCTCGCAGCCCCGTTCGGCGAGTTCGGCGACGAGGGCGTCGGCACCGGGGGCGTCGGCGCCGCGGCGGCTGGTGAGGACCAGGTCGCGGGCGCCCTGGTCGGCGAGCCAGCGGGCCAGGTGCGGGCCGAGGGTGCCGGTGCCGCCGGTGACCAGGACGGTGCCGCGCGGGGTCCAGCCGCCGGCCGCGGTGGGCGCCGGGGCGGGGGCGATACGGCGGGCGAGGACGCCGCCGGCGCGGATCGCGAGCTGGTGCGCGGCGCCGGCGGCGCCCGGGGCGGGGCGCGCGCCCGAGAGTGCCGCCCCCGCGCGGCGGGGGTGGGGGGGGGGGGGGGGGGCCTCGCGGGCGGGCGCGCCCCCGGGGGCGCGCGCGGCCCCCCGCCCCCTCGCCGGTGGTCCCGGCGTGGACGGCGGCGAGCCGTTCACCGGCGCGCCGGTCGAGGGTCTCGGGCAGGTCGACGGTGCCGCCCCAGCGGTCGGGGTGTTCCAGGGCCGCGGTCCAGCCGAGGCCCTGGACCATGGCCTGGGCGGGCCGGGTGAGGCGGTCGGCGCGGCCGGTGGTGACGGCGCCCCGGGTGAGCGCCCAGACGGGCGTGTCGGTCCCGGCGTCGCCGAGCGCCTGGACCAGCGTGACGCTCAGGGCGAGACCGCCGGTCAGGACGGGGTGGACGGTGCCGGTCTCCTCCGCGTCGGCCAGCAGCGACACGATGCCGGTGAGGCCGGGGAGGGCGCGCAGCCGCTCCGCGAGGGCGTCCCGGTCGGTGTCGGCCGCGCTCAGCACGAGCGGCAGGGGCTCGGCGCCGTGGGCGGTCAGGGCCTCGGCGACGGCGTCGGCGTACGCCGGTTCCGTGGTGTCGGCGGTGACGAGCAGCCAGGTGCCTTCGAGGGTGGCGGCGGGCAGCGCGCCGAGCGGCTTCCAGGTGGCGCGGTAGCGCCAGGAGCCGACGGTGGAGCGGTCGCGGCGCTGCCGGCGCCAGGTGGACAGGGCGGGCAGCAGCGGGGCGAGCGCGTCGCGGTCGAGGCGGAGCCGGGAGGCGAGGGAGTCCACGTCCTCCTGCTCGACCTCGGCCCAGAACTCGGCGTCCGCCGGGTCGCCGTCACCGGAGCCCGGCGTACGGCCCGCGACGGCCCACAGGTGCTCGCGCTGGAAGGCGTAGGTGGGCAGGGGTGTCCTGCGGGCGCCGCTTCCGGCGTAGACGGTGCTCCAGTCGGCGCGGCCGCCGCGTACCCACTGTTCGGCGAGGGAGGCCAGGAAGCGGCCGGTGCCGCCGTTCTCGCGGCGCAGGGTGCCGACGGCGGCGACGGGGCGGCCCAGTTCCTCGGCGGTGGCCTGGACGGCCATGGTCAGCACCGGGTGCGGGCTGATCTCGACGAAGACGGTGTGCTCGGCGGCGAGGAGGGTGCGTACGGTCTCGTCGAAGCGGACGGTCTGCCGCAGGTTGCGGTACCAGTAGGCGGCGTCCATGCCGGTGGTGTCGAGGAGTTCGCCGGTGACGGTGGAGTGGAACGGGACGCGGGCGGCGCGCGGCGCCACCGGGGCGAGCACGTCGAGGAGTTCGGACTCCAGGCGTTCGACCTGGGCGGAGTGCGAGGCGTAGTCCACGGCGACCCGGCGGGCCCGCAGGTCGCGGGCGGTGAACTCGGCCTGGAGGGCGTCCAGGGCCTCGGGCGTGCCGGCGAGGACCACGGAGCGGGGCCCGTTGACGGCGGCGACACAGACCGCGTCCCCGTGCGGGGCCAGGAACTCCGCCGCCTCGGCGGCGGACACCTGTACGGACATCATGCCGCCGGCGCCCGCGAGGACCCGGCCGATGGCCTGGGAGCGCAGGGCGACGACACGGGCGCCGTCGGCGAGGGAGAGCGCGCCGGAGACGACGGCGGCGGCGATCTCGCCCTGGGAGTGGCCGATCACCGCGTCGGGGGTGACGCCGTGGGCGCGCCACAGCTCCGCGAGGGAGACCATCACGGCCCAGGTGGCGGGCTGGACGACATCGACACGGTCCAGGGTCGGGGCGCCGTCCGCCTGGCGGACGACGTCGACGAGGGACCAGTCGGTGTGGGTGGCGAGGGCGGCGGCGCACTCGTGGAAGCGTTCGGCGAAAACCGGTGAGGCGTCGAGGAGTTCGGCGCCCATGCCGGCCCACTGGGAGCCCTGGCCGGGGAAGACGAAGACGGTGCGGCCGTCGGTGTCGGCGGTGCCGTGCACGACCTGCGCGGTGGGCTCACCGGCGCCGAACGCGTCGAGCGCGTCGGTGAGTTCGGCGGTGTCCGTGCCGAGGGCGACCGCCCGGTGCTCCATGACGGAGCGCGCGGTGATCAGGGTGTGGCCGACATGGACCGGGTGCGGCGCCGGGCCTGCCGTGAGGTGGGCGGCGAGGTGGGCGGCCTGGTCGCGCAGGGCGGCCGGGGCGGCGGCGGAGAGGATCCACGGCAGGGTGGTGCCCGTGGGCAGGCCGGGTCCGGCGGCCGGGGCGGGCTCCTCGACGGCGGGCGCCTGCTCCAGGATGGCGTGCGCGTTGGTGCCGCTGATGCCGAAGGAGGACACGGCGCAGCGCAGCGGCCGGTCGGTGCGGGACCAGTCGGTGTTCTCGGTGATCAGGCGGACGGTGCCGCTGGACCAGTCGATGTGGCGGGAGGGCTCGTCGGCGTGGAGGGTGCGCGGGAGTTCGCCGTGGCGCATGGCCATGACCATCTTGATGATGCCCGCGACTCCGGCGGCGGACTGGGTGTGTCCGATGTTGGACTTCACCGAGCCGAGCAGCAGCGGGTCCTCGGGGGTGCGGCTCTGACCGTACGTGGCGAGGAGGGCCTGTGCCTCGATGGGGTCGCCGAGGGCGGTGCCGGTGCCGTGTGCCTCGACGACGTCGACGTCGGCGGTGGTGAGGCCCGCGGCGCCCAGGGCCTGGCGGATGACGCGGATCTGGGAGGGGCCGTTGGGGGCGGTGAGGCCGTTGGAGGCGCCGTCCTGGTTGATGGCGGAGCCGCGGACGACCGCGAGGACGTCGTGGCCGTTGCGGCGGGCGTCGGAGAGCCGCTCCAGGACGAGGATGCCGATGCCCTCGGCGAGGGTCATGCCGTCGGCCTCGTCGGAGAACGCCTTGCAGCGGCCGTCCCGGGCGAGCGCCCGCTGGCGGCTGAACGCGATGAACGGCATCGGGTTGGTCATGACGGTGGCGCCGCCGGCCAGGGCGAGGGTGGACTCGCCGTTGCGCAGCGACTGGCAGGCCAGGTGCAGCGCGACCAGGGAGGAGGAGCAGGCGGTGTCGACGGTGACGGCCGGGCCTTCCAGCCCGAAGGAGTAGGCGAGGCGGCCGGAGAGGACGCTGGGGCTCGAACCGGTGACGACATGGCCCGCGGAGCCGTCGTCCATGCCGACGCCGTAGTCCTGGTAGGTGGAGCCGATGAAGGTGCCGGTGGGGGTGGAGTGCACCGACGCCGGGTCGATACCGGCGTGTTCGAACGCCTCCCAGGTGGTCTCCAGGAGCAGCCGCTGCTGCGGGTCCATGGAGACGGCCTCGCGCGGCGAGATGCCGAAGAAACCGGCGTCGAACTCGCCCGCGTCGTGCAGGAATCCGCCCTGCGTGGAGTAGGTGGTGCCGGGCCGGTCGGGGTCCGGGTCGTACAGGGCGTCGGCGTCCCAGCCCCGGTTGACGGGGAACTCGGAGATGGTGTCGGTGCTGTCGGCGACGAGCCGCCAGAACGCGTCGGCGGAGCGGGCGCCGCCGGGGAAGCGGCAGCTCATGCCGATGATGGCGATGGGCTCGTCGGTGGCGGCAACGCCGGCCGGGGCGACGGCGGAGGTGTCGGCGGTGCCGACGAGTTCGCCGCGCAGATGGCGGGCGAGGGCGACCGGGTTCGGGTAGTCGAAGACCAGGGTGGTGGGCAGGGCGAGGCCGGTGAGGGCGACTAGCCGCTTGCGCAGGTCCACCGCGGTGAGGGAGTCGAACCCGGCGTCGCGGAAGGCGCGTTTGGCGGGGACGCCCTCGGCGGAGGTGTGGCCGAGGACTACGGCGGCCTCGGTGCGCACCAGGTCGGTCAGGAGGCGTTCCTGCTCGTCACCGGTGAGGCCGTCGAGCCGGCCGGCCAGCTCGGAGGCGGTCCCCGAGGTGTCGGGGGCGCCCAGCGCGGCGACGGTGTCGAGGGCGTCGAAGAGGCGGCTGGCACGGGAGGCGGTGAAGACGGGGTGGTACTGCTCCCAGTCCACGTCCGCGACGGTGACGGCGCTCTCGCCGCGTACGACGGCGCGGCGCAGTTCGGCCATGGCGGTGTCGGGGTCGAGCAGCCGCAGACCGGTGCGTTCGAAGCCGGCGGAGACGTCCTGGTGTGCGCTGGCCATGCCGATCTCGGCCCAGGGGCCCCAGGCCACGGAGGTGGCGGCCAGGCCGCGCGAGCGGCGGTTCTCGGCGAGGGCGTCGAGGTAGGCGTTGGCGGCGGCGTAGGCGCTCTGGCCCGCGCTCCCCCACGTACCGGCCACCGACGAGACCAGGACGAAGAAGTCGAGGTCGTGGCCGTCCAGCAGGGCGTCGAGGTGGGCGGCGCCGAGGGTCTTGGCGGCCATCGCGGCGGCGACCTCGTCGAGCGGGGTCGCGGTGAGCGGCGCGGCCTGGCCGACGCCCGCGGCGTGGACGACGCCGGTGAGCGGGGCGTCGTCGGGCACGGCGGCGAGGAGCGCGGCGAGCGCGTCGCGGTCGGCGCTGTCGCAGGCGGCGAGGGTGACGCGGGCGCCCAGCTCCTCCAGTTCCGTACGGAGTTCACCGGCGCCGGGGGCGTCGGGGCCGCGGCGCCCGGTGAGGATGAGGTGGGCGGCTCCGGCGCGGGCCAGCCAGCGGGCGGCCCGGGCGCCGAGACCGCCGGTGCCGCCGGTGATCAGCACGGTGCCGGAAGCGGTGAACGCGTCGTCGCGGGGCAGTTCGTCGCCGGGGTGGCGGACGACCCGTCGGGCGTAGGTGCCGCCCGCGCGTACGGCGAGCTGGTCCTCGCCCGTACGGGTGGCGAGGACGCTGACGAGGCGCTGGACGGCGGGGGCGTCCAGGACCTCGGGGAGGTCGACCAGGCCGCTCCACCGCTCGGGGTGTTCCAGGGCGGTGACCCGGCCGAGGCCCCAGGCGGCGGTGCGGGCGGGGTGGGTGAGGGGGTCGCCGGGGCCGGTGGAGACGGCGCCGCGGGTGACGGTCCACAGGGGGGCGGTGGAGCCGGTGTCGGCGAGGGCCTGGGCGAGGACGACACCGAGGGCGAAGCCCTCGGGCAGGCCCGCGTCGGGGCGGGCCGGGTCGGCGAGCGGCAGCAGGGAGAGCACGCCGCTGACGCCGTCGGTGGCGTCGGCGGCGGCGCGCAGGGTGGCGGCGAGGTGGTCGCGGTCGCGGTGGGTCCCGTCCAGGTCGAGGCGGGCGACGACGGCTCCGTGGCCGCGCAGCGCGTCGAGGACCTCGGCGCTCGCGCCGTCGTCGTCGGTGGTGACGGCCAGCCAGGTGCCGTCGAGGACGGGGGCGCTCTCGGGGGTCGCCGGGTGCCAGGCGATCCGGTAGCGGGCGGCGTCGAGGACGGCCCGCTCGTGGCGGGCCCGCCGCCACGAGGACAGCGAGGGCAGCAGCGCGTAGAGGGAGGCGTGCTCCTCGTCGCGCAGGCCGAGCAGTCCGGCGAGGGAGGCGGCGTCGCCGCTTTCGACGGCGGTCCACAGCGCGGTGTCGGCGGGGTCGGCCGGTGCGCCGGCGGCGCGGTGGACGGTGGGCGCGGTGGTGTCCGGCCAGTACGTCTCGTGCTGGAAGGCGTAGGTGGGCAGTTCGACGGCGGTGGCGCCGCCGCCCCCGTGGACGGCGGTCCAGTCGACGCGGACGCCGCGGACGTGCAGCCGGGCCAGCGCCGTGAGGACGGACTCGTCCTCGGGGCGGTCGGTGCGCAGCAGGGGGACGGCGTCGGTGGCGGTGTCGTCGCCGAGGACGTCCTGGGCGGCGGCGCACAGGGAGCCGCCGGGGCCGAGTTCGAGGTAGGTGGCGGCGCCGGCCGCGTGGGCGGCGGACACCGCGTCGGCGAACCGTACGGTGGAACGCACGTGCCGCACCCAGTAGTCGGCGGTGCGCAGGTCGTCGCCCTCGGCGGGGCGGCCGGTGAGGTCGCAGACCACGGGCACGGTGGGCTCGTGGTAGGTCAGGCCCTCGGCGACCTCGCGGAAGGCGTCCAGCATGGCGTCCATGCGGGGCGAGTGGAAGGCGTGGCTGACCCGCAGCCGGCGCGTGGTGCGGCCGAGGGCGGCGAAGTGCGCGGCGATGTCCGCGGCGGCGTCCTCGTCGCCGGAGACCACGACGGCGGCGGGGCCGTTGACGGCGGCGAGGCCGACCCGGTCCTCCTGTCCCGCGAGGAGCGGGGCCACCTCGTCCTCGCCCGCCTGGAGCGACCACATGGCGCCGCCCTCGGGGAGGGCCTGCATGAGGCGGGCGCGGGCGGCGACCAGGGCGCAGGCGTCGTCGAGGGAGAGGACGCCCGCGGCGTGGGCGGCGGCGACGGAGCCGACGGAGTGGCCGAGGAGCACGCCGGGGCGTATCCCCCAGGAGCGGACCAGCCGGTAGGCGGCGGTCTCCAGCGCGAACAGCGCGGGCTGGGTCCAGCCGGTCTCGTACAGGGCGGCGGCGCCGGGCGTGCCGTCCTCGGCGAACAGGACGTCCTTGAGGGAGCCGTGCGGGGTGCCGGCGGGGGCGTCGACGAGCAGCGGGTCGAGGCGGGCGATCACCTCGTCCAGCGCCTCGGCGAAGACCGGGTGGCGCTCGTAGAGGCCGCGTCCGGTGCCGGGGCGCTGGCTGCCCTGGCCGGTGAAGAGCAGGGCGGTGCGTCCGGCGCCGCCGGTCTCGCCGAGGACGAGGGCCGGGTCGGGCCGGTCGGCGGCGAGCGCGGCGAGGGCGCGGCGGGCGTCGTCCGCGGTGCCGACGACCACGGCGCGCTGCTCGAAGGCGGGCCGGGTGGTGGCCAGCGAGAGGGTGAGGTCGGCCGCGGTCTCGTCGGGGTGGGTGCCGAGGTGGGCGAGGAGGCGGGCGGCCTGGGCGCGCAGCGCGGGGCGGGTGCGGCCGGACAGGGTCCAGGGCAGGACGGCGGTCGGGTCGGGGGCGCCGGCGCGGCGGGCGGGGGCGGGCTCGCCCTGTTCCAGGACGATGTGCGCGTTGGTGCCGCTGATGCCGAAGGAGGAGACGCCCGCCCGGCGCGGGCGGCCCGTCTCGGGCCACGGGGTCTGCTCGTGCAGGAGGGAGATGTCACCGGTCTCCCAGTCCACGTGCCGGGAGGGACTGCCGGCGTGGAGGGTGCGCGGGAGTTCGCCGTGGCGCATGGCCATGACCATCTTGATGACGCCGGCGACACCGGCGGCGGCCTGGGTGTGGCCGATGTTGGACTTCACGGAGCCCAGCAGCAGCGGCTGTTCGCCGGTCCGGTCCTGTCCGTACGTGGCGAGGAGGGCCTGGGCCTCGATGGGGTCGCCGAGCGGGGTGCCGGTGCCGTGCGCCTCGACGGCGTCCACGTCGGCGGTGGTCAGGCCGGCGGAGCCCAGGGCCTGGCGGATCACGCGCTGCTGGGAGGGGCCGTTGGGGGCGGTGAGGCCGTTGGAGGCGCCGTCCTGGTTGACGGCGGAGCCGCGCACGACCGCGAGGACGCGGTGTCCGTTGCGGCGGGCGTCGGACAGCCGCTCCAGGACGATCATGCCGACGCCCTCGGACCAGCCGACGCCGTCGGCGTCGTCGGAGAACGCCTTGCAGCGGCCGTCGGGCGACAGTCCGCGCTGCCGGGAGAACTCGATCAGCGAGGTCGGGGTGGACATGACGGTGACGCCGCCGGCCAGCGCGAGGGAGCACTCGCCGGCACGCAGGGCCTGCATCGCCCAGTGCATGGCGACGAGCGAGGAGGAGCAGGCGGTGTCGACGGTGACCGCGGGCCCTTCGAGGCCGAGGGCGTAGGAGACCCGGCCGGAGGCGATGCTCGGGGCGGTGCCGCTGCCCTGGTGGCCCTCGAAGCGCTGGTCGGCGAGGGTCGCCGAGTAGTCGCTGTACATGACACCGGCGAAGACACCGGTCTGGCTGCCGCGCAGCGCCACCGGGTCGATCCCGGCGTGCTCGACGGCCGTCCAGGACGCTTCGAGCAGAAGGCGCTGCTGGGAGTCGGTGGCGAGCGCCTCGCGGGGGCTCATCCCGAAGAACCCGGCGTCGAACTCGCCCGCGTCGTGGAGGAATCCGCCGTAGCGGGTGTACGAGGTGCCGGGGTGGTCGGGGTCGGGGTGGTAGAGGCCGTCGAGGTCCCAGCCGCGGTTGACGGGGAGTCCGCCGATCGCGTCGGTGCCCTCGGTGACCAGCCGCCACAGGTCGTCGGGCGAGCCGACGCCGCCGGGGTAGCGGCAGCTCATGCCGACGATGACGATCGGGTCGTCGGAGGTGGCGCGGGCGCGCGGCGCGACGGGCGCGGCGGTCCCCGGGGTGGCGGGGCCCTCGCTCAGCTCCGCCAGCAGGTGCGCGGCGAGAGCCGTGACGGTCGGGTAGTCGAAGATGACGGTCGCGGAGGTGCGCAGCCCGGTGGCGGCGGCCAGCCGGTTGCGCAGCTCGACGGCGGTGAGGGAGTCGAACCCGAGCTCCTGGAAGGGCCGTTCGGGGTCGATGTCGCTCGCGGAGGCGTGGCCGAGGACGGTGGCGGTCTGGGTGCGCACCAGGTCGACGACGGCCTCGGTACGGGCCTCCTCGTCGAGCAGGGAGAGCCGCTGGGCGAGACCGAGGGCGGCTTCGGAACCGGTGTGCACGGTACGGCGGCCGCGGGTACGGACCAGGCCGCGCAGCAGCGGCGGCACCTCGCCCTGGCCGCGCAGCGTCGCGAGGTCGAGGCGGACGGGCAGCACGTCGGCGCGGGGCAGGCCGAGGGCCGTGTCGAAGAGGGCGAGGCCCTGCTCGACGGTGAGCGGCGGCGTACCGGAGCGGGACATGCGCTCCAGGTCCTGGCCGGACAGGTCGCCGGTCATGCCGCCGGTGGGCACCCAGGGGCCCCAGCCGAGGGAGAGTCCGGGCAGTCCGGCGTCCCGGCGGAGGCGGGCGACGGCGTCCAGGAAGGCGTTGCCCGCCGCGTAGTTGGCCTGGCCGGGGGCGCCGGTGGTGCCGGCGAGGGAGGAGAAGACGACGAACGCGGCGAGGTCGAGGCCGCGGGTGGCCCGGTGCAGGTGCCAGACGGCGTCGGCCTTGGGGCGCAGGACGGCGGCCAGGCGCTCCTCGGTGAGGGATTCCACGAGTCCGTCGTCGAGAACACCCGCGGTGTGCACGACGGCCGTGACGGGGTGGTCGGCGGGCACGGCGGCGAACAGCGCCTCCACCGCGTCCTGTTCGGCGACGTCACAGGCGGCGAGGGTGACCTCGGCGCCCGACTCGCGCAGTTCCGCGGCGAGTTCGGCGGCGCCGGGGGCGTCGGGGCCGCGCCGGCCGGCGAGCAGCAGATGCCGTACGCCGTGTCCGGTGACGAGGTGGCGGGCGAGGACCGCGCCGAGTCCGCCGGTGCCGCCGGTGATCACGACGGTGCCTTCGGGGTTCCACGCGGTGGCCGTACGGTCGCCGCCGGGGCGGACCCGGGCGAGCCGGGCGGTGTACACCGCGCCGTCGCGGACGGCGGTCTGCGGCTCCTCGGCGGTGAGCGCGGCGACGAGAGCGGCCGGGTCGGCGAGGGGCGCGGCGGAATCAGGGACGGTCGCGGCCGGGTCGGCGGGCGCGAGGTCCAGCAGGCCGAAGCGGTGCGGGTGTTCGGCCTGGGCGGAACGGACCAGGCCCCAGACCGCGGCGGCGGCCGGGTCGGTGACGGCGCTGTCGGCGGCGGCGACCGCGCCCCGGGTGACGAACACCAGCCGGTCGCCGCTCCCCCGGTCGTCGGCCAGCCACTGCTGGATCTGGCCGAGGACGCGGGCGGTGACGGCGTGCACGGCGGCGGGCACGGTCTCCTGGCCGTCCCCGGTGACCGGGGCCAGCACCAGGCCGGACGCCTCGGGTCCGCCGACGGCGGCGCCCGCCGCCGTGAGGGCGGCGCCGAGACCGTACGGGTCGGTGCCGAGCAGGCCGACGGTGTCGGGGAGGCCACCGTCCGCGGAGCCCGTGAGCCGTGTCCAGTCCAGGGCGAACAGGGCGTCGCGCTCCAGCGCGGAGGCGGCGGCGCCGCGGGCGTCGGGCGCGGCGCGCAGCACCAGGGAGCCGACGGAGGCGACCGGCGCACCGGTGGTGTCGGCGACGGTCAGGGTGACGGCGTCGTCACCGGCCGGGACGATACGGACCCGGGCCTCGGCGGCGCCGCTCGCGTGCAGGGTGACGTCCTGCCAGGCGAAGGGCAGACCGCCCCGCGCGTCCTCGCCGAGGGGGGCGAGGGCGGTGGCGTGCAGGGCGGCGTCGAGCAGCGCGGGGTGCAGGCCGAACTGGGCCGCGTCGCCCGCGGGTCCGGCGTCGAGGGCGATCTCGGCGAAGGTCTCCTCGCCGCGCCGCCAGACGGCGCGCAGGCCGCGGAAGGCGGGGCCGTAGGAGAATCCGGCCTCGGCGAGGCCGTCGTAGAAGCCGTCGAGGTCCACGGGGTCGGCGTCGGCGGGCGGCCAGACGGCGGCGAACGTGTCGGCGTCCTCGGCGCGGTGGGCTCCGGCGGCGAGGGTGCCGGCGGCGTGCTGGGTCCAGGGCCGGTCGTCGTCGCCGTCGGGGCGGGAGTAGAGGCTGAGGGCGCGGCGGCCGGTCTCGTCGGGGCTGCCGATCCACACCTGGACCTGGACGCCGCCGTCCTCGGGCAGGGCGAGCGGCGCGGCGAGGGTGAGGTCCTCGACGCGGTCGCAGCCGACCTCGTCGCCGGCGCGTACGGCCAGTTCGAGGAAGGCGGTGCCGGCCAGCAGGACGGTGCCGCGTACGGCGTGGTCGGCGAGCCAGGGGTGGGTGCGTACGGAGAGCCGGCCGGTGAGGAGCAGCCCGTCGGAGTTGGCGAGGGTGACGGCGGCGGCCAGCAGCGGGTGGTGGGCGGCGCCGAGTCCGGCGGAGCGCATGTCGCCGGGGAGTCCGGTGAAGCCCTTGGGCCAGAAGCGCCGGTGCTGGAACGCGTAGGTGGGCAGGTCGGCGCGGCGGGCGCCGGTGCCCTCGAACCAGCGCTCCCAGCGCACGGGGACGCCGCGCAGGTGGAGCCCGGTGGCGGTCGCGGTGAGGGCGGCGGCCTCGGGGCGGTCCTTGCGGAGCGCGGGCAGGACCGCGGCGCTCCCGTGTCCCGCCGCGTCGAGGACGGTGCGGGTGAGGGCGGCGAGGGTGGCGTCGGGGCCGAGTTCGAGGAAGAGACCGGTGCCGTGTCCGGCGAGCCAGGAGACGGTGTCGGCGAAGCGCACCGTGTGCCGGACGTGGTCGGTCCAGTAGCGGGCGGAGGTGAGCTGCTCGACGGTGGCGGGCGCGCCGGTCAGGCCGGAGACGACGGGGAGGGTGGGCGCCTGCGGGGAGAGCCCGGCGACGACGGCCCGGAACTCCTCCAGCATCGGCTCCATCAGCGGGGAGTGGAAGGCGTGGGAGACCGTCAGGCGGCGGGTGCGGCGGCCCAGGGCGGCAATCCGCGCGGCGATGGACTCGACGGCGTCCTCGGCGCCCGCGACGACCACGGCGGACGGGCCGTTGACGGCGGCGACGGACACCTGCCCGGTGTGTTCGGCGAGGAGCGGCGCCACCTCGTCCTCGGTGGCCTCCAGGGAGACCATCGCGCCGCCCTCGGGCAGCGCCTGCATGAGGGTGGCGCGCGCGAGCACCAGGGCGCAGGCGTCCGCGAGGGAGAACACGCCGGCCACGTGGGCGGCGGCGATCTCGCCCACGGAGTGGCCGGCCACGTGGTCCGGGGTGACGCCCCAGGACTCGACGAGCCGGTAGAGGGCGACTTCGAGGGCGAACAGGGCGGGCTGCGCGTAGCCGGTGCGGTCGAGGAGGGCGGCCTCGGCGCTGCCCTCCTCGGCGAACAGGAGGGTGCGCAGCGGCAGGTCGAGTCCGGCGTCGAGGTGGCCGAGGGTCTCGTCGAGGGCGCGCGCGAAGACCGGGAAGCGGGCGTACAGGTCGCGGCCCATACCGGCGCGCTGGGAGCCCTGGCCGGCGAAGAGCACGGCGAGCTTGGTGCGTCCGCGCAGTTGGTGGGTGGTGAGGCCGGGGGCGTCCGTGCCGTCGGCGAGCGCGGTGAGGGCGGCGAGGGCGGTGTCCCGGTCGGCGGTGGTGAGCGCGGCCCGGTGCTCCAGGGCGGAGCGGGTGGTGGCCAGGGCGTGCGCGGCGTCCAGGGCGGGCAGCGCGGGGCGCGCGGTCAGGTGGTCGAGGAGCCGGGCGGCCTGGGCGCGCAGCGCCTCGGGGGTACGGCCGGACAGCAGCCAGGGCAGCGCCCCGGCCTCGACGGGGGCCGCGGCCTCGGCGGGATCGGCGGGCGCCTCCTGCGGGGCCTCTTCGATGATGGTGTGCGCGTTGGTGCCGGACAGGCCGAAGGACGAGATGCCGGCGCGGCGCGGGGCGCCCTCGCGGCGCGGCCAGGGGGCGGCCTCGGTGAGGAGGCGGACGGCGCCCTCGGTCCAGTCGACGTGGGTGGAGGGCCGGTCCACGTGCAGGGTGCGGGGCAGCAGGTCGTGGCGCATCGCCATGACCATCTTGATGATGCCCGCGACGCCCGCGGCGGCCTGGGTGTGGCTGATGTTGGACTTCACCGAGCCGAGCAGCAGCGGCCGTTCGGGGTCGCGGCTCTGCCCGTAGGTGGCGAGGAGCGCCTGCGCCTCGACGGGGTCGCCGAGGACGGTGCCGGTGCCGTGGGCCTCGACGGCGTCCACATCGGCGCCGGTGAGGCGGGCGTTGACGAGGGCGGACTCGATGACGCGCTGCTGGGAGGGGCCGTTGGGCGCGGTGAGGCCGTTGGAGGCGCCGTCCTGGTTGACGGCGGAGCCGCGCACGACGGCGAGGACGTGGTGGCCGTTGCGGCGGGCCTCGGAGAGCCGCTCCAGGACGAGGACGCCGACGCCCTCGGACCAGCCGGTGCCGTTGGCGGCGTCGGCGAAGGACTTGCAGCGCCCGTCGCCCGCGAGGCCGCCCTGCCGGGCGAACTCGACGAAGGTGGTGGGGCTCGCCATCACGGTGACGCCCGCGGCGAGCGCCAGCGAGCACTCCCCCGCGCGCAGCGACTGGGCGGCCAGGTGGAGCGCGACGAGGGAGGAGGAGCAGGCGGTGTCGACGGTGACGGCGGGGCCGACGGCGCCGAAGAAGTACGAGAGCCGCCCGGACAGGATGCTGGTCGCGTTGCCGGTGAGCTGGAATCCCTGGACGTCGTCCTCGGGGCCGACCCGGTAGTCCTGGGGCATGGCGCCGACGAACATGCCGGTACGGGAGCCGCGGACCCCGGCCGGGTCGATACCGGCCCGCTCGAAGGCTTCCCAGCCGGTCTCCAGGAGCAGCCGCTGCTGCGGGTCCATGGACAGCGCCTCGCGGGGCGAGATGCCGAAGAAGTCCGGGTCGAAGGCGGGCGCGTCGTGGAGGAAGCCGCCTTCGAAGTCGGCGGGCCCGTCGCCGATGGCCGCTTCCCAGCCGCGGTCGTCCGGCATCGCGGTGATGCCGTCCTCCCCGGCGACGAGCATCCGCCACAGCTCCTCGGGGCTGCTGACACCGCCCGGGTAGCGGCAGCTCATGCCGACGATCGCGATGGGCTCGGTGGCCGCCGCCTCCAGTTCGCTCACCCGCTGCCGGGAACGCTTCAGATCGGCGCTCGCCCGCTTGAGGTAGTCCCGGAGCTTCTGTTCCTTGTCCATATCAACGCAACCCATCTGGGAGAAGACCGGCGGACGGCTGGTGGTCCGGCGTGGACACCTGGGGTCGGGAGTGGCCTCGGCCGGCCTGGGGAACCGGGGTGTCCGGGAGAGAGCGAGCGGCTGGGGGCGGGGCCTGTACGGTCCGCCGGGTGCGGTGTCTCACGCGTGTACGGGGGCGGGCGGGGCGCCGTGCCGGGCGCGGGAGGCCCGGGGGCGTCCCTCGGCACGGGCTCGGGCGGGGAACGCCCGGGCCGCTCCGTCGGGGCACCCGCCATGGGCGCGTGCCGTGCACACGGTTCCGCAGATCATGGGCTCAGTCTGCGACGGTCCGTCTTTGGAAATCCCTAGTGTGTGAGGGCGGTTCGTCAGGCCCTGACGCGACGAGGCCCGCGCGCCGCGGGGGGGGGGGCGGCACCGAAAACGGGGGGTTGCGGGGACCGGGGGCTACCCGGAGCGCGGGGGCACAAACAGTCGGTTTTA
>NZ_JBHZDA010000008.1:14474-31789 GCF_042755665.1 Streptomyces sp. NPDC059142 | reverse complement strand
TCGGCGCCTGTTTGTGTGTCTCTCCGTGGGTGGGGGCGGGGGCGGGGGGGCGCCGCACCGCGGCGGCGCCCCCCGCCGGGGGGCCGCGGGCCCGCCCTCCTCGGAACCGGGGCGGATGCCGGTACGGGCTCCTACCAGGTGACGGTGGACAGCAGACGGCTGTAGTCACGCTCGCGGGACGCCTGGCGCAGGTCCGACTCGACCATCATGCGCATGAGCTGCTCGAAGTCGACCTCGGGCTCCCAGCCCAGCTCCTTGCGGGCCTCGGAGGGGTCCGCGCACAGGGTCTCGACCTCGGCGGGGCGGACCAGGTTCGGGTCGACGACCACGTGCTCCTCCCAGTCGAGACCGACGTGCTCGAACGCGATGCGGGCCGCGTCCTTGACGCTGTGCATGGCGCCGGTGCCCACCACGTAGTCGCCGGGCTCCTCCTGCTGGAGCATCAGGTGCATGGCGCGCACGTAATCGCCGGCGAAGCCCCAGTCGCGCTGGGCGTCGAGGTTGCCGAGGCTCAGCTTGTCCATCATGCCGAGCTTGATCTGCGCGACCGCCAGGGAGATCTTGCGGGTCACGAACTCGGCGCCCCGGCGCGGGGACTCGTGGTTGAAGAGGATGCCGGAGACTCCGTACATCCCGTACGACTCACGGTAGTTGCGGGTGATGTAGTGGCCGAAGGTCTTCGCCACCCCGTAGGGGCTGCGCGGGTGCAGGAAGGTGGTCTCCCGCTGCGGGCTCTCCGCCACCTGTCCGAACATCTCGGAGGACGACGCCTGGTAGAAGCGGATCTGGCCGCCTCCGGTGCTGCCGGTGGACTTGCTGAGGCCCGAGACGATACGGACGGCCTCCAGCATGCGCAGCACGCCGGTGCCGTTCACCTCGGTGACCAGCTCGGGCTGCTGCCAGGACATCGGTACGAACGAGATGGCGCCCAGGTTGTAGACCTCGTCGGGCTGGACCAGGTCCACGGCCGACACCAGGCTGCCCTGGTCCATCAGGTCGCCGTCCACGAAGGACAGTCCGGGGATGAGCTTGGCTATCCGGTCCTTCCGGGGGTTCGCCTGTCCCCGGCACAGCCCCCAGACCTGGTAGCCCTGGCCCAGAAGGTGTTCGGCCAGGTACGAGCCGTCCTGTCCGGTGATTCCGGTGATTAGTGCACGCTTGGACATCTTCCCTCTTTCCACCGCCACGGTGAGGACCGGTCGGGCGGGAGCCCGCACCCGCGGGGCGGACTGATCGACACCCAGTGCGTGCTGTCGCGCTCAGGCCGGCGGCCAGAACGTCGTCCACCGCAGGAGCACGAGACGCATGGCTGCGCTCACGAGCCGTCCTCGTCGCAGCCATGCAAGCACGGCCAAAGCTAAGGAATTTGCGAGTCTTCCGCGGCACGGGAATTTCTTTCGGGGCGGCTCCCCCGGGCGACATGCGGCCCACGTCACGCTTTGGGGCGACGCGTCACCCCGACGCTCGCGGGCGGCGGAGCCCTGACCGGACAGCCGCCCGCCGCCCCTCGGTCCCCGGGGCGGCCGGCCGGTGGCGCGGCTGTCTCAGACCAGCCGCCGGATGTCCCCGCGGACCCGGTAGAAACCGCCGGCCGCCGCGTGCAGGGAGTCCACGACGTAGCGCGCCCCCGGCTCCCGTATCGCACGCGGGAACTGGACGTTCAGCGTCCGGTCGTACCCCTCGGACACCACATGGACCCGGACGCGTCCCGCCTCGCCGACGCACTCCACGACGACCGATCCCGCCGGGGCCTGGGCGACGGTGGCGACCGCGCCCGCGGCCGTGGCCGGCTCGTAGGTCGGCAGCGCCGCGGCGAGCTTGACGTCCCGCGCCACCGGCACCGTCCCCCGCTGGGCCTCGGCGACGGCCGCCTCGCTCGCGTCCACGCACACCAGCGAGCCGTCCGTGGTCACCAGATAAAGCCGCTCGTCCCGGTACTGCATGGACAGCGCGGACCCGCCGCCCGTGCCGAGCTTCCACAGGCGCGTGCCGTCCTGGTCGAAGCAGTAGACGGACGACGACGAGTCCCCCGCGAAGACGAACCGGCCGCCGGGAGAGGTGGCGCACGAGTACACCGCGCTGTCGCACGCGTAGGTGGCCTCGATCGCGCCCGTGCGCTTCGACAGCCTCTGGACCACCCGGTGCGCCGTACCCGCGTACACGACGTCGTCCTCCTGCCAGCCGAACAGGACCCCGCCGCGGGTGGGCGTGTGCCACAACTCCTGGCCGCCGTCGGGCGCGTACGCCGTCACGCCCCGTCCGTGGCCGTGGTAGACGGCCCGGTCGTCGGCGCGGACCATCCAGGCGTGCTCGCCCTGGCTGCGGCGGGACCACTGGTGCTCGTCCTCGTGGTCGATGACCGTGAGCCGGCCCTCGCGGTCCGAGACGTCCAGCACGCCCTCGTGGATGTCCAGCCAGAAGATGTCGACGTCCGCCGCGATGTCGTAGGCGGCGAAGGGCAGCTTGGAGGACAGGTCGTACACCTTGCCGTCGTCGCATCCGGCGTAGATCCAGAAGTCGTCGGCGACCAGGCACTTCACGCCGTCCGGCAGGCTGAACCGGGCGAGCGTGTTGCCCTCGTGGTCCAGGGTGTACACATCGCCCGCCTGGTTGCCGACCCAGCAGTGCTCCGCGTCGACATGGATACCGAACGCCGACGATCCGGTACGGAACCGCCACAGCACGGGGGCCGAGGAGCGCGCGGTGGACGGGGCCGAGGCCACCTGGCGCCGGGTCACCGCACGTGCGGCGCGCTGCCCCCGGACGGCCGGGGCGTATCCCTTGCGGATCTTCTCGCCCACCTTCTTCGCCGCGGCGGCGCCGGCCTTCTCCACCGTGGGGAAGGTCGTCGTCTGGGTCTGTCCGTCCGCGCCGATCCGCCCGTAGCGCACCGTCACCACCACTCCGTCGACGGCCACTTCGTAGAACTTGTGGGCGCCCCCGCCCTCCATCGACAGCTCCAGATAGGTCGTGGTGGATCCCGTAGACATGGCAGTTCCCTCCCCAGGGCGGACCCGCCGCCTGTCCGGCCGGTCCCACTGGTCAGACCGTATGCGCCACCACTGACAATCGCCCCGCGCCCGTCACGCCGAGGACGCGGTGGCGGTGGCGGTGGCGGTCAGGAATCCGCGGACATACCCGGCCACGGTGTCCAGATGGCTTTCGAGCAGGAAGTGCCCGCCCCCGGGGACCAGATGGATCTCCGCGTCCGGCAGGTCCCGCGCGAAGGCGCGTGCTCCGTCGGGGCCGAAGATCTCGTCGCCCGCGCCCCAGACCGCGAGGAGCGGCACCCGGCGCTCCCTGAAGTAGGCGTGCACCTCGGGGTAGAGGGGCCGGTTGGCGGTGTAGTCGCGGAACAGGGCGAGCTGGACGAGGTCGTTGCCCGGCCGGTTGACCTCGCGGTGGTCGGCGGCCCACGTGTCGGGATCGACCAGTTCGGGCCGGTCGACCCCGTGCAGGTACTGCCAGCGGATGGCGTCGAGCGAGAGGGCGGCACGGACGGCGGGTTCGGTCCCGGGCCCCGGGTTCTCGCCGTACGCCCAGACGGGCTTCCAGAAGTCCGGTACGAAGCCGTCCTCGTAGGCGTTGCCGTTCTGCGTGATCACCGCGGTGATCGCGTCCGGGGCGCGCAGCGCCAGCCGCCAGCCGACCGGGGCCCCGTAGTCCTGGACGTACAGGGCGTAGCGGGCGATGCCGAGCCGGGCCAGCAGGGCTTCGGTGATGTCGGTCAGGGAGTCGAAGGTGTAGGTGAACGTGTCCACGGGCGGCGCGTCGGAGTTGCCGAAGCCGAGGTGGTCCGGGGCGATCACATGGAACCGGTCGGCCAGCGCCGGGATGAGGTGGCGGAACATGCGTGAGCTGGACGGGAAGCCGTGCAGGAGGACGAGCGTGGGCGCCTCGCGGGGCCCTGCCTCGCGGTAGAAGACACGGTGTCCCCGCACGGTCGCGTACTGGTGAAGGACCTCGGCCATGGCTAACCCCTTCGGTGGCTTGTGACAGTTATTTCTCGCTGTCCAGTAGAACCCTCCTGGGGTAACCTGTCAAATGACTTGATGGGGTTAGCGGAAGAGGTGGGGTCCGTGCTGGACGACCAGGCCCTGATGGAGGCGCTGAACAGCACCCCCGTGGTGGAGGGCCACTGCCAGGACCGGTGGGGTGACGACTGCGCGCTGGACGGATGGGCGCGGGAGCACGGGGGGCTCGGCGGCGACGGGGAGGAGCGCCGGTGGCTGCGCGCCGCCCGGGACGCGCTCCAGGAGGTGCACACGGACCCGTCGGCGCGGACCCGGCTGCGCGGGGTCCTCGCGGACGTGCGCAGAGTCCCGCGGCTCGGCGCGACCGGTGTCGTATGGGATCTGGAGGCGCCGCCGGAGCGCCGGCTGGCCGTGGAACTCGTACTGGCCTGGGCGGATACCGAGGAGCGCATGCCCGGCCGGCTGCGGCCGTGCGAGAACCCCGAATGCCGACTCTTCCTCCTGGACCGCAGCCGCGCCAACACCGGGCGGTGGTGCTCGATGAAGGTCTGCGGGAACCGGCTCAAGGCCCGCCGGCACCAGGCGCGGGCCCGGGAGACCCCGCGGCCCGAGTAGCCCCTCGCACCGCCTTGCGGGCCAGGCCGCCGGAGACGGGTGCGGCGCCGGAGACAGGTGCGGCGCCAGGGACGGGTGCGGCGCCGGAGGCGGCTGTGACGCCGGTGGCACCGCACCCGCCTTCGGCGGCCTGGTGGCGCAGCACCCAGTCGTCGAGGTCGAGGGCCGTCTCCAGCGGCTCCTCGGCCATGTACCTCCGCAGCCAGTCCCGTTCGCCGCCGTCGGCGGCGCCGGTCCCTCCGGAGGGGCGGAGCCCCTGTCGGAACTCGGCCTCGGCCCGCGCGAACCGTGCGTGCGCGGTGCGCGCGGGTACGTTCAGGATGTCGCCGACGAGCTGCCAGCCCGCGCCGCCGGTACGTTCGTACACGGCCGCGGCCTCGAAGAACCGCTGCGCGAGCGCGAGCAGTTGGGCGGCGTCGGCCAGCACGGCCCCCGGCGAACGGATGGTGCCGTCGGAGTTCAGTTCGCGCTCACCGATCGGGACGGCGGCGCGGGCGAGTTCGGCCAGTTCGCACGCGTCGTAGGCCATCACGAGCCGCGCGCGTGCCGCGTCCGTGTACGGCACGGGGGCATCCGTGCGAACGGCTGGGGCTTCCGTGTTCGCGGCGGGGGCATCCGTATACGCGGCGGGGGCTTCCCGGTCGTCCCCGGTCATGTCCGTCGGCCCCGGCTCCGCCGCTGGGCGCCCTCGTGCCTACGGCACCGCCGAAGTGTCCGCCGCTCCCGGCGAGGGGGACGCGACCGGCCGGGACGCCCCGGGGGCTCGGGGCGTCCCATGGCGACGCCGGCTTTCAGGGCTCCGGCGGCGCCGGTAGCCAGGACATGTGAAGTCTCGGACACCCGACGAGCATCACCCTGTGACCGGCCGGGACACAATGCGTCATCACCGCAGCCTGCCTACGGCCGGGACTTAGGCTGAGTGGGTGCGCTACGACTTGGACGACCTGCGGCTCTTTCTCCACACGGTGACGGAGGGATCGATCACGGCGGGTGCCCGCCGGATGCATCTGAGCCTGCCCTCGGCCAGTGCCCGGGTGCGCTCGCTGGAGCACCACGCCGGGGTGGCGCTGCTGATCCGCGAACGCCGGGGTGTGCGGCCCACGCCCGCGGGGGCGACCCTGGCCCGCCACGCGCGCGAGGTGCTCGCCCAGACCGCGCGGCTCGAAAGCGCCGTGACGAGCTACACCCGGTCCCCGACCGCTCCGCTGACCCTGCTGAGCGGCGGTTCCGCGATGCACCGGCTCGTACCCGCCGCCCTGGTCCCGTTCCTCCGCGCCCACCCGGACGTCGACGTCACGGTCTCCGAGAGCCGTACGCCCCGCACCGTACGCATGCTCGCGGACGGCGAGGCGGACCTGGGGATCGTCGTCGACGACGACGAGGCCCTCGGCGTCGGCCTGCGCATGGAGCCCCTCGGCGACGACTCCCTCGTCGTCGTCGGCCAGGCCGGGGGGATCCTCGCCGGGCGGAAGGCGGTGGCGTACGGCGAGGTCGCCGAGCATCCCCTCGTCGGGCTCGACCCGGACTCCTCGCTGCGCCGCTGGATCGAGATGCGCCTCGGGCCCAAGGCGCCGGTGGCGCGCTACCGCACCACGGTCGCGCACATCAATGTCCTCATCGCGCTCGCCGCCGCCGGCATCGGCCTCGCCGTCGTGCCGCGCCGCGCCCTCGACCCCGACCAGCCCCTGGACGTATGCGAACTGCGGGACCCCTGGGCCCGCCGCCGTCATCTGCTGGCCTGGGGCGCCAAGGACAGCGCCCCGGCGACCGCCGCGCTCGCCGAACACCTCCATCGGGCGGCGCCGCCCGACGGCGACGGCTGACCTGACACCGGCCGGGCAGCGGCGGCGCCCGTCATCCCCGGGGCGTGGACGGTTTCGGCTCGGCGGGCGTGGCGGCCATGTCGAGCAGCAGCATCGCGTCGTGGTCGGGCGTGCCCGGCTCCGCGGTGTAGACGCCCATGCGCTGGCCGGGGGTGCCTTCGAGGTCCATGCCCTGGAAGGCCAGGGTGATCCTGCCGACCTGGGGGTGCTGGAAGGTCTTGGTGGTGTGCCGGCGGCCGGTGACCTCGTACCGCTCCCACAGCCCGGCGAAGTCGGGGCTCTTGAGGAGGAGTTCACCCACCAGGTGGGTGAGGTCGGGGGCGTCGGGGGCGGTGCCTGCCAGGGCGCGCAGCCGGGCGACACAGCCGCGGATCTGGTTGTCCCAGTCGGGGAAGATCCCGCGGGCGGCCGGGTGGAGGAAGAGATAGCGGGCGAGGTTGCGACGCCCGGCGGGCCAGTCGGCGATCCCGGCGTAGAGGGCGAGGCCGCCGGGGTTGTGGGCGAGGAGGTCCATGCTCCGGCTGACGACATAGGCGGGGTTCGGCCGTACGGCTTCCAGCAGCAGCCTCAGCTCGGGGCGCACGGTACGGCCGGGGGCCGGGGCCGACCGGGGCGCGTAGCGGGCGGCGCGTACCGCGAGGTCGCGCAGATGCTGGTGTTCGGCCTCGTCCAGGGTGAGCGCGCGGGCGAGCGCGTCGATGACGGCGGGGCTGGGCCGGGTCTCCTTGCCGCGCTCCAGACGGGTGTAGTAGTCGATGCTGACCCCGGCGAGGGTGGCCAGCTCCTCACGGCGCAGGCCGGGGGTACGGCGTACCCCCGGCCCTGGGGTCAGTCCGACGCTGCGCGGGCTGGTCCCGGTGCGGCGGGCGCGCAGGAAGCGGCCCAGTTCCTCGCCGGTGTGCTGCTCGGATGCCATGGGTCCAGTCTCTCTCCGCCGCCACCGTGACACGCCCCCCGAGAGGGGCCCTGGCACACCCCCGCTGGTCACTCCCCGGCCCATCCCGGCCTGCCTGTTCCGGGCGTACGGCGGCAGGGTGGACGGTGTCGCGACGAGCCCGCACACGGAGTAGCGGCGGGACACCCTCCCGCCCGGCGGGTACGTCTACGCAGACCCCTCCGGGCCGGGCCCGCCGGGCGAGGCGACAACCGACGAGAGGTGACGGAAAATGCAGCACATCAACCTGGGTGACCTGGAGGTCTCCCGTATCGGTCTGGGCGCGATGGGCATGTCCCACGGCTACACGGACTCCGGGACCGACGAGGCGGAGTCCGTCCGTACCCTGCACCGCGCCCTGGAGCTGGGTGTCACGCACATCGACACCGCCGAGATCTACGGGCCCTACGCCAACGAGGAGCTGATCGGGCGGGCGCTGAAGGGCCGCCGTGACGAGGTGGTGCTGGCGACGAAGTTCGGCCTCGTCTCCCACGCCGGGGCCGGAGCCGTGGCCGGGAGCGGGCCCGGGGCCTGGAACCTGGACTCCTCCCCGGCCAATATCCGTACCGCCGTCGAAGGCTCCCTGAAGCGGCTGGGCACCGACCACATCGACCTGTACTACCAGCACCGCGTCGACCCGGACACCCCGGTCGAGGAGACCGCAGGTGCCGTGGCCGAGCTGATCGCCGAGGGCAAGGTCCGCTTCTTCGGTCTGTCGGAGGCGGGTCCTGACACCATCCGCCGCGCCCACGCCGTCCACCCGGTCACCGCCGTCCAGTCGGAGTACTCGCTGTGGACCCGCGGCCTGGAGGAGCGGGTCCTGCCGGTGCTGCGTGAGCTGAACATCGGCCTGGTGCCCTTCTCCCCGCTCGGGCACGGCTTCCTGACCGGCACGATCCGCTCCACCGAGGAGTTCACCGAGGGCGACTTCCGGTACGGCAATCCGCGCTTCACCGGCGAGAACTTCCGGCGCAACCTCCGGATCGCCGACGCGGTGCAGGCGGTCGCCGCCGACGCGGGCGCCACCCCGGCGCAGGTCGCGCTGGCCTGGCTGCTGGCCCAGGGCGACGACATCGCTCCCATCCCCGGCACCAAGCGGGTCCACCGCGTCGAGGAGAACACCGCCGCCGACCGGCTCCGGCTGACCGCCGAGCAGATCGCCACGCTCGGCAGCCTGCCCTCGGCGGCCGGGGAGACCCACCCGGAAGTCGCCCGGCGGCTGCTCGAACGCTGACCCCCGACAGCCGTACCCGTCCCACAGCGAGGAACCACCATGGAGAACGTCACCCTCAACAACGGCGTCGAGATGCCGGTCCTCGGCTTCGGTGTCTACCGGATCCCGCCGGAGGAGACCGAACAGGCGGTCGGCAGCGCCCTGGCCGCCGGATACCGGTCCCTCGACACCGCCGCCGCCTACGGCAACGAGGAAGCCGTCGGCCGCGCGATCAGGAACAGCGGCGTCCCGCGCGAGGACCTGTTCGTCACGACGAAACTGTGGGTCTCCGACGCCGGCGAGGAGAGGACGAAGCGCGCGTTCGCCACCTCGCTGCGCAAGCTCGGCCTGGACCGGCTCGACCTGTATCTGATCCACCAGCCCTTCGGCGACGTCCACGGCGCCTGGCGGGCCATGGAGAGCCTGCACCGCGAGGGTCTGATCCGGGCGATCGGGGTCTCCAACTTCCACCCGGACCGGCTGGTGGACCTCATCGACCACAACGAGATCACCCCCGCGGTCGACCAGATCGAGACCCACCCGTTCTTCCAGCGCGTGGCGGACCAGGAGCTGATGCGCGAGCGCGGGGTGCGGATCGAGTCGTGGGGCCCCTTCGCCGAGGGCCGCAACGATCTCTTCTCGGACCCCCGGCTGGGCAGGATCGCCGACGCGTACGGCAAGTCCGTGGCATCGTGCTGCGCTGGCTCATCCAGCGCGGCGTCGTCGTCATCCCCAAGTCGGTGCGCCCCGAACGGATGGCGGAGAACCTCGACGTCTTCGACTTCACGCTCACCGACGACCAGATGGCGGCCGTCGCCGCCATGGACACCGGTGCGTCGCTCTTCTTCGACCACCGCGACCCGGCCGTGGTCAGCCGGCTCGGCACCGTGACCCTGAACCCCTGAACCCCTGAACCCTGACCCCCTGAACGCACCTTGAGGAGCAGCGCCCATGCGAGCCACCCTGCTGTACGCGGCCGGCGACGTACGCGTCGAGGACGTCGCCGCCCCGGAGATCCACCGCCCCACCGACGCGATCGTACGGATCGTGCTGTCCTGCGTCTGCGGCAGCGACCTGTGGCCGTACAAGTCGCTGCCGCCCACCGACCGGCCGCGGCAGATGGGGCACGAATTCCTCGGCGTGGTCGAGGAGACCGGCTCCGAGGTACGCGGTCTGGTCCCCGGCGACCTGGTCGTGGCGCCGTTCGTCTACGCCGACAACACCTGTGTGTACTGCCGCGAGGGACTGCACACCTCGTGTCCGCACGGCGGGCAGTGGGGCGTGGACGGTGTCGACGGCGGCCAGGGTCAGGCCGCGCGTGTCCCGTACGCCGACGGCACCCTCGTCAAGCTGCCGGTCGGTGAGGACTCCGAGCTTCTGCCCGATCTGCTGACGCTCTCCGACATCCTGTGCACCGGCTACCACGCCGCCCGCACCGCCGGAGTCGTACGCGGCGACAGCGTCACGGTCGTCGGCGACGGCGCGGTCGGCCTGGCCGCCGTGATCTCCGCCGGGCTGCTGGGAGCCGAGCGGATCATCCTGATGGGCCGGCACACCGCACGTACCGACCTGGGACGCGCCTTCGGCGCCACCGACGTGGTCTCCGAGCGCGGCGACGAGGGCGTCGCCCGGGTCCACGAGCTGACCGGCGGCGAGGGCACCCGTAAGGTCCTCGAATGCGTGGGCCTCAAGGACGCGCTGACACAGAGCCTCGGCGTGGTCCGCCCCGGCGGCACGATCAGCCGCGTCGGCGCGCCGCAGTTCTCCGAAGTCCCCTTCGGTTTCGGCGACTTCCTGCGCAACATCACCCTCACGGGCGGTGTCGCCCCCGCCCGCGCCTATATCGAGGAGCTGATGCCCCACATCCTCGACGGCGCGATCAGACCCGGCCGGGTCTTCGACCGCACCGTCGCCCTGGAGGACATCGCCGAGGGCTACCGGGCGATGAACGACCGCGAGGCCCTGAAGGTACTGGTGCGCCCGTGACCACCGGAGAGTGACCGGTCGGGCCGCGCGGACCAGGGCAGGAGCCCCTGCGGCCCGCCGGCCGCAGGGACGGTGTGCGGGTCAGTGTCCCGCGACGACGCCCGACAGTTCGTTGGTGCTCTTCGGCAGGGTCACGGAGCCGGTCTTCCTGCCGGTTGCGAGGTCGATGGCGTGCAGGGCCTTCTTCCCGGGTTCGGAGACGTAGGCGGTGCCGCCGCGGACGAAGAGGGTGGGCCTGGCCTGCTGCCAGTCCAGAGGTTCCTGCCACGCGCCCACGGCGGGGATCTTCTTGTCGATCGCGCCGCTCGCCGGGTCAATCACATGGATCGCGCCGTCGGTGCCGAGCACGAGCGCCTCGCCCTCCGGGCCGCGGGCCAGCGAGCGGAACGAGTAGCTGGTGCCCAGGTCGACCAGGCGCAGCTTCGCCGTCGCGGTGTCGATGAGGGATATCCGGGTCGGCCGTTCCAGCTCCGCCTCCTGATCGGTCTTGTAGTCGCCGAGGACGACCGTCGAGGCGTCGCTGCCCGCCTGGTTGCCGATCCGGCCGTAGGGGTCGGGGGCGTCGACCTTGGTGAACTCGCCGTCCCGGTAGATCAGGACGCCGTCCTCGCAGCCGACGGCGACGGCCTCGTTCCGGGCGGCCGCCTCGCCGTGCACGCCGGGGCAGTTCTCGGCGCGCTTGATCTCCTTGTTGTTCCTGTCCAGTACGAGCGCGCCCGTGCGCTTCTCCTCGGTGCCCAGCGTGGTGAGGAGTTCGCCGTTCTTCAGCTCGACGGCGACACCGTGGTGCGCCTCGGCGGAGGTGTAGGTACGGCCCTCGGGCTTCTCGCCGCCGCCGAGGCCGGCGGGGTCGAACACGTTGACCTCGCCGGTGCCGTCGGTGAACAGCGCGGTCCTGCCCGCGTGGCGGACGACATGGCCGGGCTTGGCTCCCCGGTACTCGACGCCGGTGAAGCTCTGCCCGGCGGCGTTCAGGACGCGGAAGCCGCTGTCGGTGGAGACGATGACGTGGTCGTCGTCCCCGGCGGGGCTGACCCGGTTGAAGCCGGGCAGGGCGATGGTCCCGCCGAGTTCGAGGCTCGTGCCGTCCAGGACGTAGAGGCCGCCGTCGAAGGTGGCGACCAGCGGGTCCTTGACCGTCTTCGCGGGTGTGGGGCTCGTCGTGGCCTGGGCGCCCGCCGAGGTCGACTCCCCTCCGCAGGCGGTCAGGGCCGTGGCCACCGCGAGGGTGAGTGCCGTGGCCGTGAGGGCTCTGGTGCGTGTCGAGGTGTTCACCGGTGTGTTCCTTTCCGGGCCGCGCGTCGGCGGCGTGGAGTACATGACGGTTCCCGGCCCGGCCGGCCGGGCGTTCGGGGGGGGTGGAGGAGGTCAGCCGCCGGTCGCGCCGGCGGTGAGGCCGTCGGTCATGGCCGTGGTGTTGGCGCGCATCATGCGCAGGTAGGTGTCGGCGCCCTCGCCCCGCGCGGTCAGCGACTCCGAGTGGAGCGCGACGACCGCGACCCGGCCGCCCAGTTCGGTACGGAGCACCTCGGCCAGCCGGGTGGGCTGCGAGGAGTCGGCGAACACGGTGCGTACGCCGGCCTCCTCCATGGCCAGGGTGAGGGAGCGCAGGTCGGAGGAGCTGGGTGAGGCGAGGGTGGTGCCGCTGGGGATGACCGCGCCGATCACCCGGAAGCCGAAGCGAGCGGCGAGGTAGCCGAAGACATGGTGGTTGGTCACCAGGGCGCGGTGGTCCTCGGGGACGCGGTCGAAGGACTTCTCCATCCAGGTGGTGAGGTCCGCCAGCTCCGTGTCGTAGTGGTCGGCGTGGGCGCGTACCGCGGCCTCGTCCACCCCGTTCACGTGCTCGATCACCTGACCGGCGATCAGACCGGCGGCCTTCCGTACCCGGTCCGGGTCGGTCCAGAAGTGCGGGTCGGGCTGTCCCGCCCCGTCCTCGGGGCCTCCGTCGGCGCTCCCCCGGAAGGTGAGCGGGCCGACCGCCCTGCCCACCTCGAAGGTGGCGACGCCGGAGTCGCGGGCCGCGTCCACATGACGCAGTACGTTCTCCTCCAAGCCCAGACCGTTGAAGACCACCAGGTCGGCGCGTTCCAGGGTGGCGGCCTGGGCGGCCGACAGGCCGAAGGAGTGCGGGTCCGCGTTCGGCTTCATCAGGACGGTGATCTCGGCCTCGTCGCCGACGACCTGCCGGGTGATGTCGCCGAGGATGTTCGTGGTGACCACGATCCTGGGCCGGTCGCCCCCGGTGCCGCAGGCGGTGGCGGACGCGGCTGTGACCAGGGCGAGCAGGCCCATGAGCAGGCTGCGCAGCCGGGTCCGTATCCGTGCGCGGCGCGCCGCCCTCATCGGCCCGTCTCCGCCATCAGGGCCGGCTCGATGTCCAGGTCGAAGGAGCGCGCGACGCGCAGTCCGTCGTTGTAGTCGATCTCGAACACCCTTTTGCCGTCGGGGTCGTTGACGTAGGCGCGGCTGCGGTCGACCTCGATCACGGGTGCGGTGGCCCCGGCGTCCGCCGGCTGGTCACCCGTCAGCAGCCGTGCGGTTCGGGCGATGTGCTTGCCGGTGGCGGTGTCGTAGCCGTGCAGCGCGCCGTCGGTCTCCAGGACCAGCAGTGGTGAGCCCTCCCCCGCGGTGTTGGCGGCGACGACGGGCCCGGTCCGCACCCGGGTCCAGGTCCGCTCGGTCACGTCGAGGACCCACACGGCGTCCTTCCCCGCGGGGGCGGTGAGGGTGTCGCTGCCGGGGCGCAGGCTCAGCTCCGTGGCCCGCTGTTCCTCGGGGACGTCCTCGCCGTACGGGATCTTCTCGGTGGTGAAGGTGCCGCCCCGCTCACGGACGAGCAGGGCGCCGTCGGCGCACGTCACCACCGCTCCGCGCCGGGTGACGGCCTCGCCCCGGGGGTCCGCGCACTCCGCCTCCGGGGCGGCGACGCGCCGGCCCGTCCGGTCGAGTACGGCGGGCCGCGCGGTGGGGCCCTTCCCGGTGAAGACCAGCAGGTGCTCGGCGTACGGTACGACGGGTCCCGTGTAGGTACCCGGCAGCGTCCGCGGCGACGCGGTGCTGCCCTTCTCCAGTTGGCTCCGGTCGTGGAGGGCGACGCGGCCGCTCCCGTCGGTCAGCGCGGTCACCGCGATGTCGCCGCGTGCCCGCGCCGCCCGGCCAGCCGGGAGGTCGCCGATGTCGCGTATCGCAGCCCGGTAGTAGTGGACGTGGTCGCCGTGGTCGACGGTCCAGGCACCGCTGTCGAGCACATGGGTGGACCCGGCGGTGTGGAGGTAGCCGAACCGTCCGTCCGTGTCGAGCCGGACGGCGCCCTCCACCCGCGCGGTCTTCCGTATCGCGCCGCTGGTGAGGTCGAGGACGCGGGTGTGCCCGCTGTCGGGGTCGTTGAGAACCAGGCGGGACTGCTGTTCGGCGGCCTCCTGCGCGCCTTCGACATACCCGTGCGGGGTGGCGGAGGAGGAACGCGCCGCCGGCCGGGGGTCGTCGCCGCCCTCTCCGGTACAGCCCGTGGCGAGCAGCGCGGGGAGCAGCAGGGCGGCCGCGGCCCGCGGAGTGACGTTTCTTCGGACGGTGGGGGCCATCGCCTCAGGTTTCCTTCAGTTGACTTCGTGGGCGGGAACGGGCGGAGTGGCGCGGCGGCGGAGGAGGCCGGATGCCCCGTGGGAGAGGAAGAACAGGCCGACGGCGAGGGCCGCGACGGTCGCCCCGGCGGCGGTGCCCAGATGCCACGAGAGCAGCAGGCCGCCGAAGGTGGCGGTGACGCCGATGAGCGCGGCGAGCACCATGACCCCGCGGACACCGCGCGCCCAGGGCAGCGCGGCGGCGGGCGGCGCGATGAGCAGGCCGAGGACGAGCAGCGTCCCCACGATGTGGAACGAGGCGACGATCGCGAGGCCCAGCAGCCCCAGCAGTACGGCGTGGGCGAGCCGCGGACGCAGCCCGAGGGTCGTGGCCTTGCGGGGGTCGAACGCCAGGGCCAGGAAGGCCCGGTGGCCGAGGACCGAGACGGTCAGCGCCAGCAGCAGGGCCACCGCCAGCAGGTACAGGTCCTGTCGGCGTACGGCGAGGACGTCGCCGAAGAGGAATCCGGTCAGGTCCACCGCGAAGGACTGCGAGCGCGACACGATGATCACGCCGAGCGAGAGCATACCGACGAACAGCAGCCCGATCCCGGTGTCCTGGGACAGCTTCGGAGCCCTGCCGAGCGCGGTGACGCCCGCCGTCATGACGGCGGCGCTCAGCATCGCGCCCACCATCAGGTTGCCGCCGAGGAGCGCGGCCAGCGCGACCCCCGGCAGCAGCCCGTGGGACATGGCGTCGCCGAGGAAGGCCATCCCCCTGAGCACCACCCAGGTCCCGGCCGGCGCGCAGATCGCGGACACCAGGATTCCGCCCCACAGGGCTCGCTGTACGAACGTGACCTCGAACGGGGCCGTCAACCACTCCATGACCCGCACACTACAATGAAAATCATGTTCAAAACACCGACCCCTCCGACCTCCCCGCCGCCGGGCCGCACACCGCGCGTCCGATTCGCCGCTTTGTGTGCCGGATATCCCGGCCGTCCCGTCCTGCGTCAACTCGGCGCCGGAATACCGGGATCCGCCATGACGGCGCTGGTCGGCCCGAACGGCAGCGGGAAGTCGACCCTGCTCGGCGTCCTTGCCGGTGTGATCCGTCCGACATCGGGGGAGCTCCACCACGACGGGGAGCTGGCGCCCGCCTTCGTCCCCCAGCGCACGGCCGTGGGCGACACACTGCCGCTGACCGTCCGGCAGACGGTGGAGATGGGGCGCTGGGGCGCACGCGGCCCCTGGCGCCGGCTGACCCGGCGCGACCACGCCACGGTGGACCACGCGCTGGACCGGCTCGGTGTCGGCGCTCTCGCCGCACGCCAACTGGGCGAGCTGTCGGGCGGCCAGCGTCAACGCGCCCTGATCGCCCAGGGGCTGGCCCAGGAGTCCGACCTGCTGCTGCTCGACGAGCCGACCACGGGGCTGGACCCGGAGGCCAGACAGCGCATCGGCGCCCTGCTCCTCGAACTCGTCGCCGACGGGGTGACGGTCGTCCAGGCCACGCACGATCTGGAGGCGGCGCGCGCCTCGGACACCTGCCTCGTACTCCACGAGGGACGTCTGGCGGGACAGGGCCGCCCCGATCAGGTCCTCACCGCGGAAGCACTCGCCCGGATCTGGCAGCCGTTCTGACGCGGGTCGTTCCGCACGCCCGTCACCGGGCCGTCTACGCTGGCCCCCTCTCCCCCCGACCTTCCACGGCCAGGGCCCCGGACGCTCCGGCCGCCCGCAGAAGGGACAGCGCGATGGATCCTGACACGCGGACCAGAGCGGCGATCGAGGAGCACTGGCGGGCGTCGGAGCAGGGCGACACCGAGGCGGAGCACGCCGTCTACGCCCCGGACGCGATCCTCGACTATCCGCAGTCGGGCGAGCGGTTCCGGGGCCGCGCGGCGATCTCGGCGCAGCGCGGCGGGCACCCCGCCGACCGGCACTTCGCGGTCCGGCGGATCGTCGGCGGCGGGGATCTGTGGGTGAGCGAGTGCGTCATCACCTACGACGGTGTGCCCAGCCGCTCGGTGAGCGTCATGGAGTTCACCGACGGGCAGGTGGTGCACGAGACCCAGTACTTCGCGGACCCCTTCGGCGCGCCCGCGTGGCGGGCGGCGCTCGCGGAGCCGATGCCGGGCCGGGACATCACCCCGGCGTGACCCCGGCGGCGGCCTGTCTCAGGAACGGGCCAGTGCCAGCGAGGAGCCTCCGGTACGGATGCCCTCGGCGGCGGCGTCGGTGAGGTCGGCGTCGGTGACGATAGTGTCGAAGGCGGAGAGCGGCGCGACCCGGTACCGGCCGAACGTACCGTACTTGGAGGATCCGGCGACGAGCACCGAGTGGGCGGCGGAGGCCATCGCGGCCTGCTTGACCTCCACCTTCGACTCGGAGGGGGTCGTGACACCGCGCAGCAGGTCCCAGGAGCTGGTGCTGACGAAGGCGATGTCCAGGGCCAGGTCCCGCAGGGTGTTGGCGGCGAGGCGGCCCACGCTGGAGCGGTTGGAGACGTCGACCAGGCCGCCGACGTGCACCAGGTCCAGGTGCGGGGCGGACATGAGCTGCCCGATGGTGGTGAAGTCGTTGGTGACCACGGTCAGGCCGGTCATCCTGGCCAGCGCGGGCGCCATGGCGAGCAGGGTGGTGCCCGCGTCCAGGTAGACGGTCATCCCCTCCTGCACGAGACGGGCCGCCTCCTCCGCCATGGCCCGCTTCTGCGGCTGCTCCACCTCGGACTTGTGGAGGAAACCGGGTTCGCTGGTGATGGTGCTGGCGATGCGCACACCGCCGGGGACGGAGAACACCAGTCCCTTGCGCTCCAGTTCGGCGATGTCCCGGCGTACGGTCATGTGGGAGACGCCGAGCAGCCGGGTGATCTGCTGCACGCTGAGCACACCGTCGCGCCGCAGGTGCCTCAGGAGTTGTTCACGTCGCTGATCCGGGATCAGTGGCGGGTGCTCGCGGTCCTCGGCCATGGTCTGTACGTCTCCTCTCGACCGTGATGACGTTAACCGATGATCACGTCGAGGACGGCCCCGGGCGGGCGGCAACCCCGCGGGGGGGCAGCCCGGGACCCACGCGCGGGGGGGCCCGACACCCCCCCCCCCCAGGTAACCCCGGCCGGGCCCTTTGCGGGCGGGCGACCCCCCCCAGCCGGGGGGGGGGCCCGGGCCCACGGGCACTTTGGCGGGTTTATATGTCGTG
>NZ_JBHZDA010000008.1:0-14464 GCF_042755665.1 Streptomyces sp. NPDC059142 | reverse complement strand
TTTTTTTTTTTGTGGGGTTTGTTTTTTTTCTACAACCCCCCACACCGTTTCTTTACCAACCCCCCCCCCCCCCCCCCCCCCGGCGCGCCCCCCCCCCCCCCCACGGGTGCGGTCAGCCGTGCACGAACGCGCTGAGGAGCAGGACACCGCCGAGGCTCAGCAGCGACTGGAGCGAGAGCATCAGGGTCCAGGTGCGGAAGGTCTGCGCCACCGAGAGCTGGAAGTACTCCTTGAACAGCCAGAAACCGGAGTCGTTGACGTGGGAGAGCATCACGGCGCCCGAGGCGGTGGCGAGCACCATCAGCTCGGGTGAGGTGCCCGGGTAGGCGCCGAGCAGGGGCGCCACGATGCCGGTCGCGGCGGCGGTCGCCACCGTCGCCGAGCCGAGGCAGACCCGCAGCAGGGCCGCGACCAGCCAGCCGAGCAGCAGCGGGGGTATGGCCCAGTTCACGGCGTAGTCCGAGATCAGCTTGTCGATGCCGGTCTCCGTGAGCATGGCCTTCAGGCCGCCGCCCGCGCCCAGGATGAGGATGATGCCGCCCACCGGGCCGAGCCCCTTGGCCGCCATCTTCTGGAGCTGGCCCAGGCCGAAGCCGGACCGTACACCGAGGGCGAAGAAGGCGAAGACGACCGCGGCGAGCAGCGACAGCACGGAGGAGTCGCAGGCGGCGAAGAGGTCGTACGCCACCGTCCCCTCGGCCGTGTTGGCGGTGCCGATCGTGCCGATGAGCATGAGGCCGGGCGGCATCAGCACGGTGATCAGGGCGAAGGTGAGGGAGGCCGGCTTGCGCCGGTGCTCGGGCTCCACCACGGTCGACTGGACCGGGCCCTTGTCGAGGTCGGGCGCGGGTCCGAACCAGCGGCGTGCCACCCGGGTCAGTACGGGACCGGTCAGGACGGCCATGGGGATGCCGATGATCAGCCCGTACAGGATGGTCAGGCCGGTGCTCGCGCCGTAGGTGGAGACGGCCAGTGTGGGCGCCGGGTGCGGGGGCAGCAGGCCGTGGCTGACGTAGAGTCCGGCCGCCATGGGCAGCCCCACGTACAGCAGATGCGTCTGGGTGCGCTTGGCGACGGTGTACACCAGCGGTACGAGCATCACGAAGCTGACGTCGAACAGGTGCGGCATGCCGATCAGCAGCGCGGCGGCCGTGATCGCGGCGGGGATCCACCGGACGGGCCGGGCGCCGATGAAGGCGGTGGCGATCCGGTCGGCGCCGCCGGAGCCCAGCAGGATCCCGCCGAGCAGGGTGCCGAGGCCGATGGTCGGGCCCGTACTGGCCAGCGCGTCGCCGAAGCCGTCCTGGAACGCCTTGACCGCGGCGGCGGGGGCGATACCGGCGGTGATGCCCAGCCCCAGGGCCGCGAGCCCGAGGGCGAGGAACGGGTGGAGCTTGGCCTTGGTGATGAGCAGGACGAGGACGACGACGGCGCCGGCCCCGAGCAGCAGATGCTGGAGATCGGTGCTCACGCCGTGGTGTTCCCTTCCGTGACCGACGCGGCCGACGCCACCGGCGTGACCGCGGCGTCCGGGCAGGGCCGGGCCGCGCGGCCGGACCGCCAGGCGCGCAGCAGCGCGGGGTCGGCGTCCGCGAGGTCGCCCAGACGGATCGGCTCCCCCGCGGCGACGGGCCGCGCCAGCGTCGTGTGCGCGGCGAGGTAGAGCGGGGCGATGTCGTCGGGGACGGACTCGCCGCGCAGCAGCACCGCCTGGACGCCGGTGACGTCGTGGTGGTGGCCGCCCATGGTGAGCACGGTCCCGGCGGGCAGGTCGGTACGGGCGCGCCCGGCGAGCACCGCGTGCGCGCGGGGGTCGGTGCCCCCGGAGGGCCGGCCGTGCAGCACGGCCGACAGCAGGGTCACGGGCGCCTCGACGCCCATGAGGTGGTACGGCAGGTAAACCGCCGCGTACCGGCCGTCCGCGCTGACCACATGGCCCTTCTCCCGGAGGGTCTCCCAGGTCACCGGGTCACCGGTGCGGACGACGACGAAGACACCGCCGGCGAAGGAGGGCTCGCCGGGCAGCCGCAGGGCGCTGAAGACGTCCACGGCCCCGGTGCGGTCGAGGATGCCGCCGTCCTCGCGGGGCCGGTAGATGTCGGCGAGTTCGGCGATACGGGCCACCGGGTAGTGGAGCAGTTCGGTGTCGGGGCGGAAGCCCGTGCTGTTGGCCACCACGGCCATCTCGCAGTAGTCGGCGGTGGCGCCGGTGGGCAGGGCCGCCACGGCCTCGGCGCGGGCGCCGAGGGTGGCGCGCACATCGTCGCCCAGCTCCAGCAGACCGGCCAGCGCGGGCGCGGGCACGGTGGTGTCGAGCTGGCTGACGGTGCCCGCGCGGGGGTCGTGCACCAGGTCGTACTCGGTGGACTTGCCGATGGCCACGATGTCGAGGCCGAGCAGTTCGGCCCAGGTGACCAGGCCGATGAGGTTGGCCGGCTGGTCGCCGTCGGCCGTCGTGTAGACCAGCCCCTTCTCCTCGGCGAGGCTCGCCAGACACAGGCCGGCGACCGAGTCGACCTCCTTGCTGACCATCGCCACATGACGGCCCTCGGTCAGGG
Organism: Streptomyces sp. NPDC059142; assembly: GCF_042755665.1. Classification (NCBI taxonomy): domain Bacteria; kingdom Bacillati; phylum Actinomycetota; class Actinomycetes; order Kitasatosporales; family Streptomycetaceae; genus Streptomyces; species Streptomyces sp. NPDC059142. The sequence goes on along the minus strand of NZ_JBHZDA010000008.1, from coordinate 11,906 downwards.
CCCGCTCCGCCATGGCGAAGCCGTCGGCCGGGCTGCCGGTCGCCTCGACCAGGATGTCCCAGTCCGCGGCCGTCAGCAGGTCGGCGTCGGCGATCAGGGCGATCCGCTCCCCCGCGACCGCGTCGGCGACGGCGGCGGCGTCGTGGCAGTCGGCCAGCCCGGTCGCGGGGTAGCCGAGTTCGGCCAGCATCCCGCGGAGCCGGGACAGGTCGCGGTCGCACAGGACGACCGGGGCGAGCCCGGGAATCGAACGGCTCTGGGCCAGGAGGGTCCGCGCGAAGCCACCCCCGGCGCCCGTCAGTGCGTACCGCACCGTCCGGTCGCCTCCGTCGGCGAACAAGTGACGCAGGTTCATGGGCTCTCCTCGATGAGCGCGCAAGGCAGGGGTGGTGCTTCTGGCGTGGTCGGCGGGGCGACGGGCTGATGAGCGCACACGGAAAGAAGCAGCGGGTTAACAACATCTATCACCAGATCCCATTCTCGTAAAGCCTGGTAACATAAATTCACAGATCAGCACGGTCGGCCGGTCGGGCCGCACCGACCCGCACCCACGCAGGAGATTTGATGCCGACCCTCGGGGCCATCGCAGACGACTTCACGGGAGCCACCGACCTTGCCACGATGCTGGTGGCGCGAGGGTTCCGGACCGTCGTCGCCGTCGGGCCCGACGCCCTGGAGACCTCCCCGTCGGGCACAGACCACCCCGCACTCGCCGACGCCGACGCGGTCGTGGTGGCCCTCAAGAGCCGCACCGCCCCGGTCGAGGAGGCCGTCGGTCTCTCCCTGCGGGCCCTGGGCGGCCTGCGCGCGCTCGGCTGTACGCGCTTCTACTTCAAGTACTGCTCGACCTTCGACTCCACCCCCCGCGGCAACATCGGGCCGGTCACGGACGCCCTGCTCGACGCGCTCGGCGCGGACCGCACCGTCGTCGTCCCCTCGTTCCCCGCGACCGGCCGCACCGTCTACCGGGGCCGGCTCTTCGTCCACGACGACCTGCTGGACGAGAGCCCGATGCGGCACCACCCCCTCACCCCGATGCGGGACTCCCGCGTCGACCGGCTCCTGGAGCCGCAGACCGGCCGCCCCGTCTCCCGGATCGGCCTGGAGACCGTCCGCGCCGGCGAGGACGCGCTGCGCGCCGCGCTGGACGATCCCGCGCGGGCCGGCGCGCTCACCGTCGTGGACGCCGTCGACGACCGGGACCTGGCCGTCATCGCCGGGGCCACCGGTGAGCTGCCCCTCGTCACCGGCGCCGCCGGTCTCGCGGTGGGACTCGTCGGCCCGCACCCCGGCGAGGCGCGGGCCCGGCCGGCCTCCCGCCCCGGCGATCCCGGGGTGGTCCTCGCCGGAAGCGCCTCGGCGGCCACCCGCGCCCAGGTCGCCCACGCCCTGGGGCGCCTGCCGCACCGGCGCCTCGACCCGGCGGCGCTCCGTACCGACTTCGACGCCACCGTCACCGGTCTGACCGGCTTCGTACGCGACTGCTGGCGCACCGATCCCGGCCGGCCGCCCCTGATCTACACCGTCGCCGCTCCGGAGGACGTCGAGGCGCGGACCCCGGACGGCGCGGAACCCGCCGCCGCACTCGTCGAGCGGGCCCTGGCGCGCTGCGCCGCGGCCCTCGTCGACGCCGGTGCCCGGCGGCTGCTCGTGGCCGGCGGCGAGACCTCGGGCGCCGTCGTCACCGCGCTGCGCGCCCGCACCCTCGGGATCGGCGCGCCCATCGCCCCCGGAGTCGCCTGGGCCACGACCGAGGCGTCCCCGACCGGTCGGCCCGTCACCCTCGACCTCGCCCTGAAGTCCGGCAACTTCGGCGGCACCGACATCTTCACCCAGGCATGGGAGCAGCTCGTATGACCGCCGCCCGCCGCGAACTCGCGCGCGCCGCCGCCCATCTGGCCTCCCTCGGCCTGAGCCCCGGCTCGTCCGGCAACATCAGCGTCCGCGAGGGCGACCGGATCCTCATCACCCCGACCGGCGCGGACCTGGCCGCCCTCGATCCGGACGCGCTGTCGGTGCTCCGCCTCGACGGCACCCACGCGGACGGGCCCCGGCCCTCCAAGGAGTTCCCGCTCCATCTGGCGTTCTACCGGCGCGAGTCCGCGACCGGGGCCGTGGTCCATCTGCACTCGCGCCACGCCGCCGCCGTGTCCTGCCGCCCGGCGTGGTCCGACCGCAGCGCCGTCCCCCCGCTCACCCCGTACTTCGTGATGCGGGTGGGCCAGACCCCGCTGCTGCCCTACGCCCACCCGGGCGACCCCGCGCAGGCGGCGGAGCTGGAGCGCCTGCCGTTCCCGTGCCGCGCGGCCCTCCTCCAGAACCACGGTCCCGTGGTCGCCGGCACCGGCCTGCGCGCCGCCACCGAGGCCGCCGTCGAGATCGAGGAGGTCTCGGCCCTGCTGCTGCTCCTGGGGGCGCACCCCACCCGGCTGCTGACCACGGCGGAGGCCGCGGCGCTCGCGGCGAAGTACGGCTCGTACTGGACGGAGGAGACCGTCCGCGACGAGGAGCTGTCCCCGGCGCGCTGACGGGCGGCGGGCCCGCACACCGACGAGGAGCGGGCCCGCGCCGGAGGGCGGGGCGCCGCGGCGGCCCGCCGGGGGTCCGGAGCGGGCCCGTACACGTGCGCCGGCTACCGGCCCCGTTCCCGCTCGTCCATGCCCGCCGTCAGCGCGTGGTGGCTGCGGCGGACGTGCTCGCGCATCACGCGCTCGGCGCCGTCGCCGTCCTTGGCCGCGATGAGGTCCAGCACATGGTGGTGTTCGCTGTCGGACTCGCGGGGGCGTCCGGGCTGCGACAGGGACGTACGGACCAGACGCGCGTAGGCGAGCTGGTTCATGAGGATGCGGTAGTGCGACTCCAGCTTGGTGTTGTCGGCACCGATGACGATCAGCTCGTGGAACTCGTGGACCAGACGGGCGTACGACTCGGTGTCGCCCGCGCGCACCGCCTCGTCGGCCTCGCTCATGTTGGCGTGCAGACGGTCCAGTTCGGGGACCCGGCCGCGCAGGGCGAGCAGCCGGGCGGCGGCGCCCTCGATCAGTTCCTTCATCTGGAACAGCTCGGTGATCTCACGCCGTGAGGGCACGGCCACGAACGTGCCCACACGGGGCCGTACCTCCACCAGCCCCTCGATCTGGAGCTGCTTCAGCGCCTCGCGGATCGGCGTGCGGCTGACGCCGAAGGTCTCCGACAGGGCCATCTCGGAGAGGCTGGAGGCGGGTTGCAGCTCCCCGCTGATGATCATGTTGCGCAGCTCTTCGGCCACCCGGGCCTGCATGCTCTTCTTCTGCAGGCGCTTGGTCACCCCACTGGGTTCTTGCATGGCACGTCACGCTATTGCAGGGCGGGATCCTGCGTCAAACCCTTGAACGGTACGAATCCACTGCCATGCAAGAAACCCTGTGCGTCGGACCGGTCACAGAAGGTGCCGGTCAGGACCGCAGGACGAACGGATCTCCGGCCGGCTCCTCGCTGGTGTTCACCCACACGCTCTTGAGCCGGGTGTACTCCCGGATGACCTCCGTGCCGTGCTCCACGCCCGCCCCACTGCTCTTGAAGCCCGATCGGGGGGACATCGGGGACATCGACCGGTAGGTGTTGGCCCACACGGTCCCCGCCTCCAGCCGGGCGGCCATCCGGTGGACCCGGTTGACGTCCCGCGTCCACACGCCCGCCGCCAGGCCGTACGGCGAGTCGTTGGCGATGGTGAGCGCCTCCTCCTCGGAGGCGAACGGCATGATCGTGGCGACCGGCCCGAAGATCTCCTCCCGGCAGATCCGCATCGAGTTGTCCGTACCGGTGAAGACGGTCGGCGCGTAGAAGTAGCCGCCGAGCCCGCCGGTGTCGGGCCGCGCGCCCCCGACGGCCACCGTGCCGCCCTCGGCGATGCCGAGTTCCACGTACGACTCGACCTTCGCGAGCTGGTCGGCGAGGGCCAGCGGGCCCAGTTCGGTGGACTCCTCCAGCGGGTCACCGATCCGGATGGTCGCGGCGCGGGCGGTGACGCGCTCCAGGATCTCCTCGTACACGTCCTGGTGGACCAGCACCCGGCTGCCCGCCACGCAGGTCTGGCCGGCCGCCGCGAAGATCCCCGCGATAACCCCCATCGCCGCGGAACCGAGGTCGGCGTCGGGGAAGACGATGTTGGGGGACTTGCCGCCGAGTTCCAGGGTGTAGCGCACGAGCCGGTCGGCGCAGGTACGGGCGATACGGCGGCCGGTGTCGGTGGAGCCGGTGAAGGTCACCTTGGCCACGTCAGGATGCTCGGTCAGGGGGGCGCCCGCCGTCACACCGCGGCCCGTCACCACATTGACCACGCCCGGCGGGAAGCCCGCCTCCTCGAAGAGCGGGGCCAGCGCCAGCAGGGAGGCCGAGGTGTGTTCGGAGGGTTTGACGACGACGGTGTTCCCGGCGGCGAGCGCGGGGGCGAGCTTCGTGGCCGTCAGCAGGAGCGGGGAGTTCCACGGGGTGATCGCGCCGACCACACCCAGCGGCTCCCGCAGGGTGTAGTTGAGCAGTTCCCGGCTCGCGCCCGGGACGACCTCGCCGTGGATCTTGTCGGCCAGTCCCGCGTAGTAGTGGAAGTACTCGGGCAGACCGGCCAGTTGGGCGCGCATCTCGCGCAGCAGTTTGCCGTTGTCGAGCGTTTCGGTGCGCGCCAGTTCCTCGGCGTGCTCGCCGATCAGCTCCGCGAGATTGCGGAGCAGGCGACCGCGCCGGGTCTGGCTCAGGTCGCGCCAGCGCGGGTCCTCGAAGGCGTGCCGGGCGGCGGCGACGGCGCGGTCGACATCGGGGGCCGTGCCGTCGGCGGCCAGGTACAGGGGCAGGCCCGTACTCGGGTTCACACTGTCGAAGTACGCGCCGGAGGCGGGCGGCACCCAGGCTCCGGCGATGTAGTGCTGGTGGTGCGGCAGGGAACTGTGGCTCATGCGGGACGACTCTCCTGTCCGGTCCGTGCGGTCGCACCGGTGTGCCGGACGATCGCTTCCGTGAGGGCGAGGGGGCGCTCCAACGGCAGCAGATGGCGCGCCCCGGGGACGGTCTGCGCGCTGCCTCCCGGGATGCGCGCGGCCAGCCGGCGGGACATGCCGGGGGTCGAGCCCGGGTCGTCCGCACCGGTGACCGCCAGCGTGGGCGCGGTGATCAGGGGCAGCTCGGGCCACAGCTCGGCGTCGGCGGTGGCGAAGACGTCGTAGCAGGCCAGGTACGAGGCCGGGTCGTTGGCCAGCAACCGCCGCAGGACGGTCTCGGCCAGGGCGGGTTCACGCGCGCGCCACTCCGCCGAGAACCAGCGGTCGACCGAGGCCCGCGCGGACTCCGCGAAGTCCTCCCGGGCCGTTCGCCTGCGCCGGGCGACGGCGTCCCGCTCCCGGGCGGTGCGGTCGGCGACCGAGCTGACCAGGGTGAGCGAGGCCGTCAGGTCGGGCCGTACGAGCGCCAGCCGCTGGGCGACGAGCGCGCCCAGGGAGAACCCCACCAGATGGGTGGGGCCTTCCAGGAGCGCCTCGACGTCGGCCGCCAGCTCCGCCAGGGACACTCCGGGCGCGGCGGGCGGCGAGGCGCCGTGGCCGCGCAGGTCGGCCGCGGTCACCCGGTGGGACTCCGTCAGGGCGGGCAGACAGCGGTCCCACATCGTCCGGTCCAGTCCCACCCCGTGGAGCAGGACGAGGCGGGGCCCGGCCCCGTACGACGTGTGGCTCAGCGGTACGGCGTGCCGGTCCTGGCCGGTCATCGTTCCGTCGACAGCGGGGCCAGCCGGGCCTGCGGGCGGCCCTGCGAGGCCGCCGCGAGCCCGATCACGATCTCGTCGGCGCGGGGGCCGTCGGGGACCCGCGCCTCGATGGTCTGGTGGTGCGAGCGGATGGTCGCGTCGGTGATGTGTTTGAGCGGGATGTCGAAGACGGCGCCGGCCGGGGCCCGCTTCTCCACGGCGGGCAGCAGGGTGGTGGCCTGGGCCGCCTTGCGGAAGTGGTCGCCGAACTTGAGCGTGTGGATGAGCGCGCTGCCGTGCTCGATCTCGCCGTCGAGGCCGACGACGGCGGCCTTCCCGTACGCCTCGACCGGCGCGCCGAGCGCTTCGACGACGCGCGGCGCGAGCAGTTCGCCGAGGGCGGGCGCCACCGCGTCGATGCCGGGGAGAAGGTCCTCGACGAAGCCCTGCCCCGCCCAGGGGTTCTCGATCACCGCGAGGACGACCGCCGTACGGGCGGGCGGGTCGACGGGGCTGCCGCCCTCGGTGTGGATGTCCTCGGTGAAGGTGATGATCTTGCGGATGTTCATCGGGCGTTCTCCAGGTCGGCGAGGCGGACGGCGGGGTCGGTACGGCGGTCCCCGATCCGGGCGTTGGGGCGGGGGCCTGACGAGGCGGCGGCGATCACGACGATCTCGTCGGGCCGGGGCGCGTCGGGCACCCGGATCTGGACGGTCTGGTAGTGGGAGCGGGTCGCCGCGGCGGTCTTGTGCCACAGCGGTACGGTGAGCGGTTCGCCCGCGGCCACGCGGTCGTCGTTGAAGACGATGATGGAGGTGCCCCCGGTCAGCTCCCGCAGGATGTTGCCGAAGTAGGGGGTGTGGATGAGCGCGCCGCCGTGCTCGGTCTCCCCGTCCAGGCCGACCATGGCTGCCTTGCCGAAGGCCTCGACCCGGTCGGCGCCGCCCAGGGCGTCGATCAGCCGGCCGGTGAGCAGCCGGCCCAGTTCGGGGGCGACCGCCTCCACCTCGGGCTGGAGGTCGGCGACGAGACCGCGGCCGGCCCACGGGTTGCGGATCACCGCGGCGGCGGCGACGCGCCGCACGGGGCGGGCGACCGGGCTGCCGAGTTCGAACAGGGTCTCGTCGACGAGGGTCACCACCTTCCGTACGAGGCGGCTCATGCGGCGAACTCCGGCATGACCTTCTCCGTGAACAGTTCCAGGCTGCGCATCGCCTTGCGGTGTGCGAGGCCGGGGTGGGTGGTCCACAGCAGCAGGTGTTCCAGACCCACCTCGTCGCGGAGTTCCGCGATCTTCTCCGCGACGTACTCGGGGGTGCCGACCAGCAGGTTGCGGTCCTGGAGGAAGTCGAAGGAGAGCTGGTGGGCGTCGGTGAGCTCTTCGCCGGCCTCCATCAGATTGCCGAGGCCGCGCCAGTGCATGATCCAGCGGTAGGTCGTCATCAGCGCCTCCTCGAAGTCGGCGCGGGCCTGTTCCATGGTGTCGGCGACGTACACGTCGCGGACCAGGCCGATGCCCTCGCCGAGGGCGTACGCGCGGCCCTGCGCCTCGGAGGCGGTGTCGCGGTACAGCTCGAAGCGTTCCTTGAGCGCGGACACGGGCGGCAGCCAGAAGATCCCCTGGACGCCGTCGGCGGCGGCGGACCTGATGGAACGGGGGCTGTCGATGACCTGCCACAGCGGCGGGTGGGGGCGTTGCAGGGGGAACGGGGTGACCTGCATCTTGGTGATCACACCGTCCGAGGTGTACTCCTCGGTGGCGGGCGAGAGCGGGTGGTTCCACTTCACACCGGGGGCGGGGAACTCGTGGAACCGGCCCTTGTGGGCGAAGAACTCGCCGCTCCAGGCCTTGCGCAGGATCTCCACGGTCTCGTCGTAGAGGGCCCGGTTCTGCTCCTGGTCGCGCGGGTCGGCGAGGGCGTTGAGATTGAGCGCCTCACGGCCGTAGAGGCCCCGGCCGAGTCCGACCTCGACCCGGCCTCCGGAGAGCTGGTCGAGCATCGCGAGGTCCTCGGCGAGCCGGAGCGGGTGCCAGAAGGTGGCGATGTTCGCCGCCTGGCCGATCCGGATGCGCTCCGTCCGTGCGGCGATGTCGGTCCCCATGAGCACCGGGTTGGGGGTGATCTCGATCGCCTCGTGCCCGAAGTGGTGCTCGGTGTACCAGGTGGACCAGAAGCCCGCCCGGTCGGCGGCGACGGCGAACTCCCGCGCTTCCCGCATGACATGGGCGTACTCGCCGAGCCGTCCCGGCGCTCCCAGGTTGTGAAAGATCGAGAACCTCATCGGGTGTCCTTTCCGTTCCTGCTGTGCCATGCAACGGAGGCTAGGAGTACCCGGAAGCGGTCGTCAAGGGGTGAGCGCCGCGCACGTTTCTGATCTCCGCGTTTTCCGGGCGCCTCACGGGCTGAGAGGTTTTTCCGCGAGGGGTGTTGACATCACTTGACCCCCTACCTACGGTCCTCTGCCATACAACAGCTTCGTTGAGGGGACTGTTATGAGCCGCATTGCCGATCACACCGTCACCGCCCCGGACCGGGTCGCACAGGTCCGTTCCGCCTGGCGGGCCGCCTGGGACCAGGGGGAGGTCGACGCCCTGGACGACCTGCTGAGCCCTTCGTACGTACGCCGCCGGGGCCCCGCGGGCACCCCACAGGACCGTGAACAGTTCAAGGAGTCCATCCGCGCCGTCCGGGAGGCGTTCCCCGACCTCAGGACCGAGATCGAGGACGTCGTCGAGGAGGGCGACGGTCTGGCGGTCCGCTGGCGCAGCACCGGCCGGCACACCGGTGCCTTTCTCGGGGTGCCGCCCACCGGGCGGCCGGTCGAGGTGTCCGGTGCCACCTTCGCCCGCTTCGGGGGCGGCGCGGTGACCGAGGAGTGGGTGACCTTCGACTCCCGGCAGCTCCTGGAGGCGCTCGGGATCATCACCACCGCGCACGGGGCCGCCGTCGACTCCGACCTGGTCCGTGGGGTGCACCGTAAGTTCATCACCGGTGTCACGGTGGTGACCACCGACGACGACGGCACCCCGCGCGGGCTGGCCGTCAACGCCTTCTCCAGCATCTCGCTCGACCCGCCGATGGTGCTCGTCTGCGTCCAGCGCAGCTCCTCCACCCATCCCGCGCTCCACCGGGCGAGCCATCTCGGTATCAGCATCCTCGCGGCGGAGCAGCTCGACGTCGCCAAGGTCTTCGCGGGCAAGGGCGACGACAAGTTCGACCGGATCTCCTGGACGCCCGGCGCGTTCGGCCCCCCGCTGATCGACGGCGCCTGCGCGCGGCTGGAGGTGGAGATCGGCGAGCGGCTGGAGGCCGGGAGCCACACCGTCTTCACCGGCCGGGTGGTCTCGGCCTGCCACACGGACCTCGCCCCGCTCGTCTACAGCGGCGGTGGCTTCTTCGACATCTCGCACACGGCTCCGCTGCCGTGGTGACTCCCCCTCATCACCGACCAGTCAGGAGCACGGCATGTCCCACGACTCCCCACCGGCAGGGTCCCCGGCGCCGGTGTACGGCAGCTCGGTCACCAAGGTCGAGCCCTTCGGGGTCGACCACATCCCCGACAACGAACGTCACGGCAAACCCAGTTCGCAGTTCTTCGTCTGGTTCGCCGCCGGTCTGAACTTCCCGATCATCCTGCTCGGGTTCAGCGCGAGCCGGCTGGGGCTGAGCTTCTCCGCCGCGGTCACGGCCATCGTCGTGGGGGCCGGGCTCGGCTCGGTCCTCATGGCCGTGATGTCCCGCATGGGGGTCCGGCTCGGCGTACCGCAGCAGATCCAGGCCCGCGGGCCGCTCGGTTTCTTCGGCAACTTCCTGCCCGTCGCCTACATCAACGTGTGCGCGGGGGTCGGCTGGGCGGCCGTGACCGTCATCCTCGGCGGCAAGGCGTTCGCCGAACTGACCCATCTGCCCTTCTGGTTGTGCGCGGCGCTGCTGACGCTGGTCGAGATGGTGGTGGCCGTCTTCGGCTACAACATGATCAATTTTCTCCAGCGGGCACTGACCTATGTGCTGACACCGCTGTTCGTCCTGATCACGGTCGTCGCGGTGGTCCGCGGCGGAACCATGTTCCAGGCCGACCCGCACGCGCCCGGGTTCGTCGGCACCACCGGCGGAATGATCACCTTCAGCGGCTGGTTCCTCTCCTTCCTCGTGGCGTGGGCGCCGTTCGCCTCCGACTACTCGCGCTATCTGCCGGACACCCGCGCGGTCGTCACCCGTACGACCTGGTACACCGGCCTCGGCAACTTCATCACCATCTGCTGGCTGGGCGTGCTGGGGGTGATCGTCGGCTCCGGCGCCACCAGCGAGGACGCCATCACGGCGCTCCACCAACTGGCGGGCCCCTTCGCCGTACCCGCCCTGATCGCCGTCGGTCTCTCCGCGCTGGCCCAGAACTTCCTGAACGTCTACGGCGGTGCCATCTCCGTCCAGACGCTGAAGATCCCCGTCACCCGTTCCCAGGCGGTCGTCGTGATCTGTCTGCTGGCCTACGCCATCAGCCTGTGGGGGGCGTCGGGCACCGAGGACAAGTTCAAGGTCTTCCTCAATCTGACCGCCTACTTCATCGCCCCGTTCGCCACCGTGCTGCTGCTCGACTACCACCTGGGCGGCCGCTCCGACGCCCGCCGCGTCTCCGAGCTGTACGACCGCTCCCGCGTCCTGGACTGGGGTTTCGTCGCGTGGGCCGTCGGCGTCGCCGCGTCGGTGCCGTTCTGGCAGTCACAGCTCTACACCGGGCCGTTCTCCGTGGCGTTCCCGGGCGCCGGCGACCTGAGCATGGCGGTCGCGGCGGCGGTGAGCGCCCTCGTCTACCTCCTCACCTACCGGCGTCCGCCCCTGTGGCGGCGCGGAAACACCGACCGCGCTGTCGGCGCCGACGGCTCTGCCGACGGCGCGCAGCCGCCGCCCGCGGATCTCGGGCGCCCCGGGGCGGTGACGGCGGACTCCCGCTGACACACCGTCCGCGCTCCGGCCCTCCGGCGGCCGACGGCCGACGGCCCGCATGCGTCGCATCGAACGCGTGTTTAGCATGGAATGAGCCGATTCCGACATGTCGCGAGGAGGCGTGTCATGGCGAAGGTGCTTTTCATAGTGAGCGGAGCGACGTACTGGGTGCTCAAGGACGGCACCAGATACGCGACAGGCTACTGGGCCGAGGAGTTCGCGACCCCCTACAAGGCGATGACGGACGCCGGACACGAGGTCGTGGTGGCGACACCCGGCGGTGTGACCCCGAACGTCGACATGATGAGCCTGCGCCCGGCCATGGCGGGCGGAGAGAAGGGAGCCCTGGAACTGGAGGAGATCATCCGCGACGCGGAGGCGATGCGGCGGCCGCTCAAGCTGTCGGACGTACGCCTGGAGGATTACGACGCGGTCTATCTGCCCGGCGGACACGGTCCGATGTCGGACCTGGCGTTCGACGCCGACGCGGGCCGGCTGCTGACGGCGCAGCTCGCCTCGGGCGACCCGCTCGCGATCGTGTGCCACGCACCGGCCGCGATGCTCGCCACCAGGATCCACGGGGAGTCGCCCTTCAGGGGCCGCAAGGTCACGGGCTTCACCAACGAGGAGGAGGAGGGAGTGGGGCTGGCCTCCAGGGCGACCTGGCTGCTGGAGGACGATCTGAAGAGCAAGGTCCGCGTCGACTACAGCCGCGGCGAGACCTGGAAGCCGTACATGGTGGAGGACGGCAACCTCATCACCGGGCAGAACCCCGCGTCCGCCGCGGTCCTGGCGGACCGCCTGTTGCAGGTCCTCGCGTGAGCGCCTGACGGCCCCGGGCGCCGGTCACTGCCCGGTCGACGTGTCCTCGCGGTCGCCGGGCTCCGGCGTGCCCGGGCCCTCGCCCCCCGCCCCGGGCGGTGGGTTCTCCGCAGCGGCCGGGCGGCCGGGCCGTGCGGTGGTGGTGGTGGGGGGCAGTGCGCCCGCCGGTGGACTGCCGGGCGCGGTGAAAGGGCTGAAGGCGAAGGGGTCGTCCATGCCCGATGTCTACTGCGCCGTCGCGCGGCCGGAGGGCCGCACGGCGCGGAGCGCGCACGGAGCAACCCGCAGAATCGTTCTTCGTCTGCTCCAAATGCCCGAAGCACACGGGAGGGTTGGACGACCGGACGGCCGAAGGGCGGGGCCCGGCGCCCCCCCGGCCGCGCGCGCCGGCGCGCCCCCGCACCGGGGGGCGCGGGCCCCGCCCG